>NZ_JBHYDW010000182.1:0-7398 GCF_051860475.1 Elioraea sp.
GGGCTGATGGGCACGGACGCGATCTGCGCCGAGGCGGTGTCGAACGGCGTCGGCGAGGCGACGGGCGCGATGGTCGGACCGGTGATCAGCATCGGCATGGCGCAGCACCATCTCGCCTTCGCGGGCTCGATCACCATGCGGCCCTCGACGATGATCGCCTTCATCGGCGACTACGTGTTCTCGCTCGCCCGCCACGGCTTCCGCCGCTTCATGTTCATCAACGGCCATGGCGGCAACATCGCGCCGACCTCGACCGCGTTCAGCGAGATCTACGCTGCTACCTCGCTCGATCCGTCGGGCACGGTACCGCGGCTGCGCTGCACGCTGCGCAACTGGTTCGACGGACCCGAGGTCGCGCGGCTCTCGAAGGAGTTCTACGGCGACAGGCTCGGCACGCATGCGACCGCGGCCGAGGTGGCGCTCACCCAGCATCTGCACCCGGAGGCGATCAAGCGCGTCGAGATGCCGCCCGTGGTGCCGACGCGGCGGCGCTTCACGGATGCGCTCGACCTGCGCGAACTGCATCCCGACGGCCGGATCGGCAGCGACCCGGGCCTCGCCACGCCGGAGCACGGACGCGCGCTCTACGAGGCGGCGGTGAAGGAGTGTGCCGTGGCCTGGACCGCGTTCATGGACGAGGCGTGAGCGCGGACGCGCCCGAAAGCATCGGCCGGCTGTTCCGCCGCATCTCGCTGCCGCTGGCGGCGGGCGCGGCGCTCAATCAGCTCAACCGCGCGATCACCGCGGTGATCGCGCCCGACATCGCGGACGTGTTCGCGCTTTCCGCAGCCGATCTCGGCTTCCTCGGCGCGGTGTTCTTCGCCGCCTACGGCATCGCGCAGCTTCCCGTGGGTGCTGCGCTGGACCGGTATGGGCCAAGGCGCGTGCAGGCGGCGCTGATGCTCGCGATCGCCGCGGGCGCGCTGGTGTTCGCCGCCTCCGGCGGCCTCGGCCTGCTGGTGGTCGGCCGGGTGCTGCTGGGCGTCGGCGTCTCGGCCGCGCTGATGGCGCAGCTCAAGGCCACGCGCGAGTGGTTCCCCGCATCGAAGGTCGCGGCGGTCGCGGGCTGGTGCGTCGGGCTCTCGGCACTCGGCGGCGTGGTCGCGACCGTGCCGGCGGAGGCGCTGCGCGCGCTGGTCGGCTGGCGCGGCGTGTTCGTGGTGAACGCACTGATCGCGCTCGCCGCCGGATGGTGGATCTGGCGCTCGGTGCCGGAGACGCTCGCGCAGCGGTCGACCGGGGGGCTCGCCGAGGAAATCCGCGTGGTCGGCCGGATCATGGTCCACCCGTCGCTCATCCGGCTCATGCCGGTGCTGGGCGTCATGTCGGCGCTGAACTTCACCTGGCAGGGCCTGTGGGCGGGTCCGTGGCTGCGCGATGTCGCCGGCCTCGATGCGATCGCTCGGGCGCAGGTGCTGCTGGTCTACGCGCTCGGCCTGACGGTCGGATCGTTCTTCTCGGGCAGCGTCCAGGCCGCGCTGGTGCGGCGCGGCGCGCATCCGCTGGCGCTGATCGTCGGTTGCACGGTGGCGCTGCTCGTGCTGCACGTCCTGCTGATCATGCGCGTGCTCGCCGACGTCCCGTGGCTCTGGTTCCTCTGGCCGTTCTTCGCCTCGCCGGGCCCGGTGGGCTATACGCTCGTCTCCGCGCGCTTCCCGGCGCACATGACCGGCCGTGTCTCGACGACCATGAACGGGCTGATGCTCGTGCTCGTGTTCATCTCCCAGCACGGCATCGGGCTGATCCTAGATCTCTGGCCGCGGACAGAGGCGGGCGGGTGGGACCCGCGCGGCTACGACGCGGCGATCGCCGTCTCCGCCGCGATCCAGGCGGCGAGCCTGATCTGGCTGTTCGTCAGGCGCGAGGCGGCGTCGGACGGCGGCGATGCCAGTCCGTCACCGACTGGAACGCCGCACCCAGCCTGAACAGCGTGCCCTCGTCGAACGGGCGGCCGACGATCTGGTGGCCGATCGGCAGGCCGTTGGTGTCGAGCCCGCACGGCAGCGCGAGCGCGGGCAGGCCGAGATAGTTGATCGCCGGGGTGTGGCGCATCATCGCCGCGATCAGCCGGCCGCGCGCGGGCGCGCCCCAGTCGGTCTCCTCGAGCGTCGGTACCGGGATCGGCAGGATCGGCAGCAGCAGCGCGTCACAGCGCGTGAACACCTCGGCGCAGAACGCGTCGATGGATGCCGGCCGCCCGGCCACCGCATCCGCATAGTCGGCGGGCGCGATCTGCCGTCCCTTGCGCAGCGAGATGGCGGTCACCGGGGTGAGGTCCTGCTCACGCTCCTCCAGCCAGTGACCCTGCGTCTCTGCCGCCTCGGCCAGCAGCACGGTGACGGCGAGCGCATGCGCGGCGACGAGGTCGGGGGGGAGCAGCTCGACCACGCGCACGCCGGCGTCGCGCCATGCCGCGACCGTGGCAGCGAGCGCCGAGGCAACCGCCGCTTCGACCCCCTCGACGAGCACGCCAGGAATCACGCCGATGGTCAGTCCTTCGGCACCGGCATCGAGCGCCGCCATCCAGCCGGGCGCCGGGCGCGGATCGCTGTGCGGGTCGGCGGGGTCGGGTCCCGCGATCGCGGCGAGCACGAGCGCGCAGTCGCGCGCGCTGCGGGCGATCGGGCCGATCGTGTCGAGACTGGTGCAGAGTCCCATCGTTCCGGCGCGCGAGACGCGTCCGAGCGTCGGCTTGATCCCGGTCACGCCGCAGCACGAGGCCGGGAAGCGGATCGAGCCGCCGGTATCGGAGCCGAGCGCGGCGAACACCGCGCCGGATGCGACGATGGCCCCCGAGCCCGAAGACGACCCGCCCGGCACACAGGCCGGGTTCCAGGGATTGCGCACATGGCCTGTGTGGGTGTTGTGCCCGGTCGGGTTGTAGGCCAGCTCGGCCATGTTCAGCGCGCCGCAATCGACCGCGCCGGCGGCATCGAGGCGCGTCAGGACGGTCGCCGTGACGGCAGGGACGTGATCGGCGAGAACGGCGCTGCCGCAGGCGGCACGGCGCCCGGCGCGATACATCATGTCCTTGTGCGCCATCGGCACACCCGCGAGCGACCCGACCTCGCGCCCCGCTGCGATCGCGGCATCCACGGCATCCGCCATGCGCAGCGCGCGTTCTGGTTCGATCGCCGCGGCTGCATTGGTGTGCGGTTGCCAGATCCGCAGCGCGTGGAGAGCCGCCTCGGCAAGCGCGCGCGCGGTGATGTCGCGGCGGCGCACGGCATCGCGCGCCTCGCTCAGCGTCATCGCGCCGATGGTCACCGCGTCCATGCCGGCCCCCGCTGTTCGCATCCCACCGATGACACTATAAGGGGAGGCACGACAGCAACGTCACCGGGGATCATCACACCATGGCGCATCTCGAGGCGAAGCCCGCTGGCGGGACGCACGCGACGGTCCGGCACCAGGGACGGCAGGGCGGACGTGTGCTGGCGGATGCGCTGCGCACCCAGGGTGCGACGCACGTGTTCCAGGTGGCGGGCGAGAGCTTTCTTGGCCTGCTTGACGGGCTCTACGAGAACCGCAGCGCGATCCGAACCATCACCTGCCGCTTCGAGGGCGCGGCGGTGAACATGGCAGAAGCCCACGGCAAGCTGACGGGCCGCCCGGGCGTCGCGATCGTCACGCGCGGCCCGGGCGCGTGCCACGGCTCGATCGGCGTGCACATCGCGCAGCAGGACTCCACCCCGCTCGTGCTGCTGGTCGGCCAGATCCCGCGCGGCGACACCGATCGCGACGCGTTCCAGGAGGTGGACTATCGCCGCTTCTTCGGCGGCATGGCGAAGTGGGTGACGCAGATCGACGACGCCGCGCGCATCCCCGAGCTGGTTGCGCACGCGTTCCAGGTCGCGGTGTCCGGCCGTCCCGGCCCCGTGGTGGTCGCGATCCCCGAGGACATGCAGACCGACATGGTCGAGGTGGCCGACGGCAAGCGCCACGTCGTGCCGCGCGCGCTGCCCGATCCCGCGCTGATGGCCGAGCTGCACCGGATGCTCGGGCGCGCGCGCAAGCCGCTGGTCATCCTCGGCAACGGTGCGGCGTGGACCGATCAGGGGCGGGCGGATCTGCGCGCCTGGATCACCGCCAACGACCTGCCCGCCGCGGTCGGGTTCCGCCGCCAGTCGGTGTTCGACAACCACCTGCCGCAATACATCGGCGATCTCGGCAATGGCGGCGATCCGGCGCTGTTCGCCGCCGCCAAGGAGGCGGACCTCGTCATCTCGGTCGGCTCGCGGCTTGGCGAGCCGGTGACGCAGGGTTACTCGGTGTTCACGCCGCCCTTGATCGGCGTGCCGTTCGTGCACGTGATGCCGGAGGGGTCCGAGCTCGGCCGCGTCTATCAAGCGGATCTCGCGATCCAGGCCGACCTCAGCGCCTTCGCCGCGGCTGCCGCGGCGCTGCCGCCGCTCGACCCGCCCTGGCGGGCATGGACCAGGAAGCTGCGCGCGCAACGACTGAAGTGGTCCACCGAGGTGCCCGAGTACGAGGGGCCGCTGAACGTCGCCGCGGCGATGCGCGAGCTCGAGGCGATGCTGCCCGAGGATGCGATCGTCACCACCGATGCGGGCAACTTCTCGGCCTGGGGTGCGCGCTTCATCAACTATCGCGGCGGTCAGCACCTGCTCGGTCCGTGCTGCGGGTCGATGGGCTATTCGGTGCCGGCGGGGATTGCGGCCAAGCTTATCTACCCGGAACGGACCGTGATCAGCATGACCGGCGACGGCTCGATGATGATGACCGGCCAGGAGATCGCCACGGCCTTCCATCACGGCGTCAATCCGCTGGTGATGGTGTTCAACAACTCGATGTACGGCACCATCCGCATGCATCAGGAGCGCGACTATCCCGGCCGCGTCTCCGGCACGGCGCTGACCAACCCGGACTTCGCGAAGTTCATCGACGCCTATGGCGGCCACGGCGAGGTGGTGCAGGCGACCGAGGAGTTCCGCCCGGCGGTCGAGCGCGCGCTCGCCTCAGGCAAGCCGTCGCTTGTTGAGCTGCGTATCAATCCGGACCAGGTGACGACACGCACCACGATCTCGGCGATGCGCGCGGCCGCGGGGATCAAGGCGAAGCCGCCGGCGAAGAAGGACACGGTCAAGCCCGCTGCCTCGGCTCGCTCGCGCGCGACGGCGAAGAAGCCGGCCGGGAAGCCGAAGCGCTGATGCGGTTCATGGTGGTGGAGCGGTTCCGCAACCGCGACGCCAAGGCGGTGTACCGCCGCTTCCGCGAGCAGGGGCGGGGCATGCCCGAGGGGCTCCGCTATGTCGGGAGCTGGATCGAGGCGAATCTCGACCGCTGCTTCCAGCTGATGGAGTGCGACGACGCGCGGCTGTTGCAGCAATGGGTCGCGCACTGGGGCGACCTGATCGAGTTCGAGATCGTGCCCGTCGTGCCCTCGGCCGAGACGCGCGAGGCGATCGAGCCGTATCTGTGATCCTGCGTCCGGGGCGCGCCGACGACGCGGATGCCCTCGGGGCCGTGTTTCTCGCGGCGCGGGCGGATGCGCGATTCCTTCCGCCGCTCGCGCATCCGGTCGAAACCCTGGTGCCGTTCCTCCGCGACCGCGTGCTGCCGCGCTGCCGCATTCGCGTCGCGGCGGACGCTGGGCGCGCAGTCGGCTTCTTGGCCCTGCACGACGGCTGGGTCGAGCATCTCTACGTCATTCCGGAGGCTCATCGTCGTGGCGTTGGTCGCACACTGCTCGATGATGCCAAGGCGGCGTCGCCGGAAGGGCTGACGCTGTGGTGCTTCCAGCGCAATATCCCGGCGCTTGCGTTCTACGCCGCGCAGGGCTTCGTCGAGGTGGAACGCACAGGCGGCGCCGGCAATGAGGAGCGCGAGCCGGATGTGCGGCTGGTCTGGCGCCCGCTACATCGCTGAGGCAGCACCGATCGCCGCGCCGCCGAGCAGCAGCAGCAGCGGGTGCGCGCGCGTCGTGCCGTGCAGCACGGCGGCCGCGGCAACGACGCCGACCACCAGCATCCCCGCGCCGAGGCTCACCGAGATCAGCACGCCGGCCGACACCACCAGCCCGACCGAAACCGGCAGCAGCGCGCCCCGGATGGCCGCCTGGCGCGCCGGCGGCAGCCACGCCGCCCAGCGGCGGAAGGCGAACACGGCGATCACGCTGGTGGGGCCCACGAAGGCGAGCATGGTGAGCAGCCCTCCGATCCAGCCGGTGAGCGCCCAGCCCATCAGCCCGATCAGCATCGCGTTGGGCCCTGGCGCTGCCTGGCTGATCGCGTAGAGCTCGGCAAAGCGTTCCGGCGTCAGCCAGCCGCGCGTCTCCACGGCGATGCGGTACACCTCAGGAATGATCGCCACCGCGCCGCCGACCGCGAGCAGGGAGAGGCCGAGCGCGGTGAGCACGAGCTGGAGCAGCAGGCTCATGTCAGCCCGCCACGGCGGAACACGCCGTGCACGAGTAGCGTCAGGGGCAGTGCGACCAGCAGCACCGCGAGCAGCGGCAGGCGCAGCACGGCGATCGCGACGAACATCGCCGCTGCTACCGCGAGGCTGGGGATGAGCGTGCGCATCGGCTTGGCCATGCGCCACGCGGTGCCGATCAGCAGCCCGGCCGCGGCGGCCGCCATGCCGAGCAGCGCCGACTGCACCTGCGGCAGTGTCGCGGCCGCGCCGATCAGGCTCGCGAGCGCCATCGCGATCAGCATCGGCACCACGACCATGCCGGCGACGGAGGCGGCCGCACCGGCCCATCCGGCATGACGGTCGCCGAACGCGGCCGAGACGTTGATCACGTTCGGCCCCGGCAGGATCTGGCCGAGCGCCAGCAGCTCGGCGAACTCGGCCTCGGTCAGCAGGCGGCGGCGTTCGATCAGCTCGCGCCGAGCGAAGGGCAGCGTGCCGCCGAAGCCCTGCACGGCGATCGTCACCCAGAGCAGGAACAGCGCGAGCGGCGCGAGCCTCTGCGTCTGCTCCGTCACGCGCGGCTCAGCGCCCGACCGCGTAGCCCTGCATGCCGCGCGGATTTGCCCCCGCCTTGAGCACGCCATCCTCGCTGCGCGCCGCCGACAGCCTTCCCTCGCTCCACGGCCCGCCGACCTCCACCGCATGGCCGCGCGCACGCAGCTCGCCCGCGACCGTCTCGCCGAAGCGTTCCTCGATCACCACGCGGCCGGGGCGTGCCGGGCGCGGCCAGAACGACGACGGCCAGTGCTCGCTATGGAACCCGGGCGCGTCGATCGCCTGCTGGATGTTGAGCCCGTGATGGACCATGCGCAGCAGCATGGCGAGCGACCACTGGTCCTGCTGCTCGCCGCCCGGCGTGCCATAGGCCATCCACGGCCTGCCATCCTTCAGCGCCATCGAGGGCGACAGCGTGGTGCGCGGGCGCTTGCGGGGTGCCAATCCGTTCGGGTGGTCCTCGCG
>NZ_JBHYDW010000183.1:0-7391 GCF_051860475.1 Elioraea sp.
CGGCGGCGGCTGACCGGGGTTCACGCTCCGTTCATCGGTCGCGCGGATGATGCGGCCGGATTTCCCTGGATCGCAGCCGTGGTCATGTCTGCTGCCGTGTTCGCGCGGGTCAACCCGGTGCGCCTGCTCGCCCGCCTCGGCCTCGGCGCCCGTGTGATCTGCGCCGCCGTGCTGGGCGGGGCGCTCGCGGTCGCCGCCAGCACCTGGTGGACCCTGACGACGCTCGAGGACGAGCAGCGGGCGGCGGCGCAGCGATCGCTGGAAGTGAACCTGCGCGCGCTGAAGGACCAGGTGCATCGCCACGGTGCCGCGCTCCGCGTGGAGGGCGACCGCATGATCGCGGGCGACACGGTGATCAACGGCCGCAACGAGATCGTCGATGCGGTGAAGGAGATCGCCGGCGGCGTCGCGACGATGTTCCTCGGCGATCTGCACATCGCCACCAACGTGGTGCGCCCCGACGGCTCGCGCGGCGTCGGCACGCGGCTCGCCCCCGGCCCGGCCTTCGATGCGGCGATCACGCGCGGCCAGACCTATCGCGGCGAGAACGAGATCCTCGGCCGGCACCACCTGACCATCTACGAGCCGATCCGCGATGGCTCGGACCGGCAGATCGGGCTCTGGTTCGTCGGCGTGCCGATCGCCGAGCTCGACGCGATGCTGCGGGCGGCGCAGCGCGATGCCGCCCTCGCGGCGCTCGCCGCGCTCGCGCTTGCCGGCCTGTTCGTCGCCGCCGTGATCCGCCGCTCGCTCGCGCCGGTGCGGGCGCTGCGCGACGCGACACTGAAGGTGGCCGAGGGCGCACACGACGCGGCGGTGCCCTGCACCGACCGGCGCGACGTGGTGGGCGAGCTCGCCCGCGCGGTCGAGACCCTGCGCAGGACCAGCGAGGAGGCCGCCACGGCCCGCACGGCCCTGGAGGCCGAGCGGACGCGCGCGGCCGAGGAGCGCCGCGCGGCACGCGTCACCCTCGCCGACCGGTTCGAGGCGCAGGTGATGGCCGCGGTCTCGGCCGTGGCCGAGGCGGTCACGCGGCTGCGCGGCAGCGCCGACGCCATCGCCGAGAGCGCGAGCGGCAACGTGTCGCTCTCGACCGAGGTGACCGGCGCGTCCGATCGTGCGGCCGCCGGCGTGAACGCCGTCGCCGCCGCCGCCGAGGAGCTCTCCGCCTCGATCCGCGAGATCGGCCGGCAGGTGACGGAAGCGGCATCGGTCGCGCGCGCCGCGGCGGCGGAGAGTGCGCGCACCAATGCCTCGGTCGGCGAGCTGTCGGCGGCCGCGACGCGGATCGGCGACGTGGTGCGGCTGATCAATGACATCGCCGGCCAGACCAACCTGCTCGCGCTGAATGCGACCATCGAGGCGGCGCGCGCCGGCGAGGCCGGCAAGGGCTTCGCCGTGGTCGCCTCCGAGGTGAAGAACCTCGCCTCGCAAACTGCGAAGGCGACCGAGGAGATCGGCGCTCAGATCAACGCCATGCAGGCGGCGACAGGCGGCGCGGTGGACGCGATCCGCGCGATCGGCGGGCGCATCGACGAGATCAGTGGGCTCGCCTCCGCGGTCGCCGCCGCGGTCGAGCAGCAGGGTGCCGCGACCGCCGAGATCGCACGCTCGGTGCAGGACGCCGCCGCCGGCACGGGCGGGGTCTCGGGCGCGATCCGCAAGGTGGCCGACAACGCGACGCGCGCGGCGGAATCGAGCACGACGGTGCGCGCGGAGGCCGGGCGGCTCGATGCCGAGACCGGCACGATGCGCGGCGCGGTCGAGGGCTTCCTGAGGGAGCTGCGCGCGGCGTAGCGGTCAGGCCGCGCGCACCAGCACCTGCTGCTTGCGCCCGAGGCTGAGCCGCGCCGCGCCGTCACGCAACGCCTCCGCGCCGATCACCGCGCCCTCGTCGGTCACCGGCGCGTCGTTCAGGCGCACCGCGCCGCCGCGGATGTGCCGCCGCGCCTCGGCATTCGAGGCAAGCCCGAAGGCGCGCGCGACCAGTGCGAAGGCCGGCATCCCGCCGGCGAGTTCCGGCACCGTCACGGTCGGCAGGCCGGCCTCCGCGGCCCCGGCCGCTGCCGCGGCTGCCGCCTCGGCAGAAGCGCGCCCATGCAGCAGCGCGGTCGCCTCGGTCGCGAGCACGATCTTCGCCTGGTTCAGTTCCGCGCCGCGCAGCGACTCCAGCCGCGCGATCTCGGCTTCCGGCAGTTCGGTGAACAGGCGCAGGAACCGTCCCACGTCCAGGTCCTCGGTGTTGCGCCAGAACTGCCAGTAGCCGAACGGCGCGAGCCGGTCGTCGTTCAGCCACACCGCGCCGGCGGCGGTCTTGCCCATCTTCGCCCCCGACGCGGTGGCCAGCAGCGGCACGGTGAGGCCGAAGGCGTCGCGCCGATCCGTGCGGCGGATCAGGTCCGCGCCCATGACGATGTTGCCCCACTGGTCCGACCCGCCCATCTGCACCGCGACACCGTGGCGGCGGTTCAGCTCGCGGAAGTCGTAGGACTGCAGGATCATGTAGTTGAACTCGAGGAACGACAGCGGCTGGTCGCGCTCGAGCCGCAGCCGCACGCTGTCCATCGACAGCATCCGGTTGACCGAGAAATGCACGCCGATCTCGCGCAACAGCGGGATGTAGCGCAGCGTGTCGAGCCATTCGGCGTTGTCGGCCTCGATCGCGTCCGACGCGCCGGTGCCGAACCGGAGCAGGCGCTCGAACGGACGGCGGATGCCGCGCTTGTTCGCCTCGATCTCCTCCTCGGACAGCAGCCTGCGGCTCTCGTCGCGGCCTGAGGGATCGCCGATCTTGGTCGTTCCGCCACCGAGCAGAACCACCGGCCGGTTGCCGGTGCGCTGCCACAGGCGCAGCAGCATGATCGAGATCAGGTGCCCGACATGCAGGGAGTCGGCGGTGCAGTCGTAGCCGACATAGGCCGAGACCGGGCCGGCGCGGAGGGCTGCGTCCAGCGCGTCGAGATCGGTGCACTGGTGGATGAAGCCGCGCGCGGCGGCCTCGCGCAGGAAGTCGGAGCGTGGGGCGGTCATCGGTCGGTCCGGCGGTTGCCTGGGGCCGGGCTCGCTATCACAGTCGCCGCATGGGGGCAAAACCGGGGCTTCATCTCGGGCTGATGAGCGGCACCTCGCTCGACGGGGTGGACGCGGCGCTGGTCGAGACCGACGGGGAGCGCGTCGCGCGCCCCGGTGCGTCCCTGACGCTGCCGTACGACGCGGGGCTGCGGACCCGGCTGCGCGCGCTGCTCGACCGGGCGGACGCGCTCGCCCGCGACGACGCCGAGCTCGCCGAGGCCGAGCGCGCGCTCACCGACCGGCACGCGGAGGCGGTCGCGGCGCTGCTCGGCGAGGCCGGGGTGGCGGCGGGCGACGTCGTCGCACTCGGCTTCCACGGCCAGACCATCCTGCACCGGCCGGAGCGGCGGCTGACCTGGCAGATCGGCGACGCCGCCCGGCTCGCGCGCGCGGCGGGCACCCCGGTCGTGCACGATTTCCGCGCGGCGGATGTCGCCGCCGGCGGCCAGGGCGCACCCTTCGCGCCGCTCTGGCATGCGGCATTGGCGGGCGCGCTGGAACGGCCGGTCGCGGTGCTGAACCTGGGCGGGGTCGGCAATGTCACCTGGATCGGCGCGGACGGGACGGTGATCGCCTGCGACACCGGCCCCGGCAACGGGCCGCTCGACGACTGGGTGGCGGCGCGCGCCGGCGTGCCATTCGACGACGGCGGGCGGATCACGGCGACGGGGACGGTGTCGGTCGCGGTGCTGGCGCGGCTGATGGCGCATCCGTTCTTCGCAGCGCCGCCGCCGAAATCGCTCGACCGGCTCGATTTCGCCGCCGCGATCGCCGGGTCGGAGCTCGCATCGCTCTCCATCGCGGACGGCGCAGCCACACTCGCGGCCTTCACCGCCGCCTCGGTCGCCGCGGTGCGTGCGCATCTGCCGGAGGCACCGCGACGCTGGCTGGTCACCGGCGGCGGACGGCACAATCCGGCGATCATGACGGCGCTCGGCGCGGCCCTCGGCGTCGCGGTCGATCCGGTGGAGGCGGTCGGGTGGGACGGCGATGCGATGGAGGCGCAGGCCTTCGCCTATCTCGCCGCACGCAGCCTGCGCGGCCTGCCGCTCAGCCTGCCGACGACCACGGGCGTGCCGCGGCCGATGCCAGGCGGGCGGCTCGCCAAGCCGATATAGCGGCACCCACGTCGTAGCGACTGACCAAGCGATCCGCAAAGCCGTCACGGAACTGTTCGCAGAGGAGAGACACCGATGACCACGAATAGGGACTTCGCCCGTGTGCTCGGCGACCGCATGATGGCCGATCCGACGGAACGCGCGATTGTCGCCAAGTTGGTCGGCGGCAACCGCGACCGCGCCGCGCAGCGGATCTTCGAGTTGTTCCTGGAAACCACGCTGCCGGACGAAACCGCGGATCCGCAGAGCAAGCGTGCGCGCACCCGGGCGCTGATGCTCCTGAACGCGATCGATTGGCACGCTGTCGCCGATGCGGTGGTGGAGGATCTGCTGAGCCGCCCATGACGATGGCCTCCGCCAAGGCCGCACCGCGCTGCCCTTGGTGCACCCACTCACCGCCTCGCGATCACGGCGTGAGCGGTCTGCGATCGGGCGCGCGCCTGGCGCTGCTGGTGCGAAGAGCCCCCTGACGCCGGAGGCGCTGGCCCGACAGCGTCAGCGCATCGGCCCATCCTCCCGCCGACTTGCCGAATGCAGCGGCTGGTCATGCCAGAGCACCAGCGCCATGAAGTACGGGCGCCGCCGCTGTGGTGGAGGCGGCCAAGGACGTCCCCATCGTCGCGCGCGACCGCGAGGACTTCGTCACCGCCGCCATCCGCAACCGAGCCGAGTGGACGCACGCCACTGGCCCCCGAACGCTCGCTCGGTGCGTCGATGGCGCGGGTACGGGGCCGGACCCACTGCCGGCTCCGGCCCCCACAGAACCCTTCGCCTACCGCTCAGTCGGCGGCGAGCTTCATCCGCTCGTCGCGGCCGAGTGCCGTGAGCAGGTGATCCTCGGCGGCGTCGGCGAGCCGGTCGCAGTGCTCGACGAAGAAGTGGTCGCAGTCCTCGAACACGCGGTAGTCGATCCTGATGCCCTTCTGCGTGTTCAGCTTCTGAACGAGCTTGGCGACCGCGGGCTCGGGCACGATCTCGTCCTTGGCACCCGTCACCATCAGGCCCGACTGCGGGCAGGGGGCGAGGAAGGTGAAGTCGAAATGATTCGCCGGCGGCGTGACCGAGATGAAGCCGCATACCTCGGGCCGGCGCATCAGCATCTGCATGCCGATGAACGCGCCGTACTGGTAGCCGGCCACCCACACGGTCTTGCTGTTGGGGTTGATGCGCTGCAGCCAGTCGAGCGCCTCGGCGGCATCGGCGAGCTCGCCCTCGCCGCCGCTGTAGCGGCCCTGGCTCTTGCCGACGCCGCGGCTGTTGAAGCGCATCACCGAGAAGCCGAGCCGCTGGAACACCTGGTAGAGCGTGTAGGTCACGCGGTTGTTCATGTTGCCGCCGTGCAGCGGGTGCGGATGCAGCACCAGCGCGAGCGGCGCGTTCGGCATCTTGGCGTGGTGGTAGCGAGCCTCCAGCCGGCCATCCGGCCCCTGGAACATCACCTCAGGCATGTCGTCTCCGGTCCTGTCCACAGCGCGCCATGGCGCGGTCCCCCACGAGCCCGGTCGTTCAACCCGGCAGACGCCGGCCTTCCCCAGTCGGTTCCCGTGTCCCTCGACCCGCCGGGGCCGGAATGTTGACTGCCGTGCTTGGACTTCGTAGCGTCAAGCACGCATGGTGCAGTGCAACCATGGGATCGGGTCCGGTATCGATGGCTCCCGGGCGGGCTCCCGGCCCGAAAGCGGCGGCACTATAGGGGTCGTCATACAGAATTAACACCGGAATCGTGCTGAAGATGGCGGGACGCTGGGTTGAAGGAATCGATGCCGTGCGGGCCCGCGACCCGGCGGCGCGATCGCGGCTGGAGGTCATACTCTGCTACCCCGGCGTGCATGCTGTGGCGCTGCATCGCGTCGCGCATCGGCTCTGGGGCTGGGGATTGCGGCTGCCGGCGCGCCTGCTGTCGCACTTTTCGCGTTTCCTCACGGGTATCGAGATCCATCCGGCTGCGCGCATCGGCCGCCGGCTGGTGATTGACCACGGCGACGGCGTGGTGATCGGCGAAACCGCCGAGATCGGCGACGACGTGCTGATGTACCACCAGGTCACGCTCGGCGGCACCTCGCTCGCCGGCGGCAAGCGCCACCCGACGGTCGGCGACAAGGCGATCCTGGGCGCGGGCGCGAAGATCCTCGGGCCGATCGTGGTCGGCGAAGGCGCGCGCGTGGGGGCAAACGCGGTGGTGCTGTCGGACGTGCCGCCGGGCCAGACGGTTGTCGGCATTCCGGCCCGCCCGGTGGACCGCAAGCCCGCCGGCGCCGACGTGCTGCCCTACGGCACGCCCTGCGACGAGGCGCTCGATCCGGGCGTGCGCGCGCTGGAGTCGCTCCGTGTCGAGCTGGCCGAGCTGCGTGCCCGCCTCGCCGCGCTCGAATCGGAACGCCGGCGCGCGCCCGCCGGCGACGACTGACGCGGGAGGCGGGCGGTGCGGCTGTCGACGCGGGGCCGCTACGCCGTGATGGCGATGGCCGACCTCGCCGCGCGCACGCTGCAGGCGCCGAACGGCAAGCCGGTGACGCTCGCCGAGATCGCGGCGCGGCAGGGCATCTCGCTGTCGTATCTGGAACAGCTGTTCGGCCGGCTGCGCCGCGCGGGCCTGGTGCTGTCGGCGCGCGGCCCGGGCGGCGGCTACCGGCTCGCCTACCCGGCCGCCGAGACCCGCATCGCCGACATCGTGCTCGCCGTGGATGAGCCGATCCGGGCGACGCGCTGCGCGATCGGCAGCCCCAAGGGATGCCTCGGCGGGCGGTCGCGCTGCCTGACCCACGATCTCTGGGAGGAGCTGGGCAACCAGATCCATCTGTTCCTGGCCTCGGTCTCGCTCGAGGACGTGGTGGCGAAGCGCGTGCTGGGCCGGGCCGGGGCGCTGCACGCCTCGATGCGCGCGGCAGGATCGGCGGGGTGAGCCGGCTCTATCTCGACGCCAACGCGACCGAGCCGTTGCGGCCCGAGGCGCGCGCGGCCGTGCTCGCGGCGCTGGACCAGCCGGGCAATCCCTCCTCGGTGCACGGCGCGGGGCGCGCGGCGCGCCGGGTGCTGGAGGACGCGCGCGAGGCGCTCGCGGCGGTTGTCGGGCTGGCGCCGGCCTCGCTGGTGTTCACCTCCGGCGGGACCGAGGCGAACGCCATCGCGCTCGCGGGATGCGCAACGGAGGGGCGGCGCGTGCTGGCCAGCGCGACCGAGCACGACTCCGTGCTGCGCGCG
>NZ_JBHYDW010000184.1:0-7338 GCF_051860475.1 Elioraea sp.
TCTTCACGCTGCCCGGCGGCACCGGCACGATGGAAGAGATCTTCGGCCAGCCCGAGGTGGTGGACCAGACGCTGATCACGCTGCTCGCCGGCGGGCATGTCCTGCTGGTCGGTGTGCCCGGGCTGGGCAAGACCAAGCTGGTCGAGACGCTCGGCACCGTGCTGGGCATGGCCGAGAAGCGCGTGCAGTTCACCCCCGACCTGATGCCGGCCGACATCATCGGCTCGGAGGTGCTGGACGAGACAGGCGAAGGCCGGCGCAGCTTCCGCTTCATCAAGGGCCCGATCTTCTGCCAGCTGCTGATGGCCGACGAGATCAACCGCGCGAGCCCGCGCACCCAGTCGGCGCTCTTGCAGGCAATGCAGGAGATCAAGGTCGCGGTCGGCGGCATCGAGCACCCGCTGCCGCGGCCATTCCACGTGCTCGCCACCCAGAACCCGATCGAGCAGGAGGGCACCTATCCGCTGCCCGAGGCACAGCTCGATCGCTTCCTGCTCGAGATCGAGGTCTCCTACCCGGCGCTGGACGCCGAGCGGACCATGCTGCTCGCGACCACGGGGGCCGCCACGGCGCGGCCGCAGCGGGCGATGAGTGCGGAGGAACTGCTCGCGGCGCAGGCGACGATCCGCCGCATGCCGGTGGGCGAGAGCGTGGTCGAGGCGATCCTGACACTGGTGCGCGCGGGCCGGCCCGAGACCTCCCCGCTCGACGTCGTGAAGCGCCACCTCGCCTGGGGTCCGGGGCCGCGCGCCGCGCAGGCGCTGATGCTCGCCTGCCGCGCGCGCGCAGTGCTCGACGGCCGGTTCGCGCCCTCGATCGACGACGTGGTCGCGCTTGCGCCGGCCGTGCTGCGCCATCGCATGGCGCTCAACTTCGCCGCGCGCGCCGACGGCGTGCGCCTCGCCGACGTGATCGGCCAGCTGACGGACTTGCTCGAATGACCGCGAACTTGCCGGGCGGCCCGGCGACCGCGGCTCGCCGGGCAGAACAGCTTGCCGCGCGGCTGCCACCGCTGCTGGTCGCCGCCGAGCGGGTCGCGGCGACAGTGGCGCAGGGCGTGCACGGACGGCGCCGGGTCGGCCAGGGCGACAGCTTCTGGCAGTTCCGCCAGTTCCTCGCCGGCGACTCAGTGCACCGCATCGACTGGCGCCAGTCGGCGAAGGGCGACCGTACCTTCGTGCGCGAGACCGAGTGGGAGGCGGCGCAGAGCGTCTGGCTCTGGCGCGACGCATCGGCGGGGATGCGCTGGCGCTCCGACCGCCGTCTGCCGGAGAAGGCCGAGCGGGCGGAACTGCTGACGCTCGCGCTGGCCTCGCTGCTGCTGCGCGGCGGCGAGCGCGTGGCCCTGCTCGGTGCGGGGATGCGCCCCGTGTCCGGCCGGTCGATGATCGAACTCCTGTCGGAGGCGATGTCTCGGCGCGGTGACCCCGGCGCGCTGTCCGGCCTGCCGCCGGCGGCGAACCTGCCGCGCTACGGCCGTGTGGTGCTGATCGGCGACTTCCTCTCGCCGCTGCCCGACGTGCAGCAGGCGGTGGCACGGCTGGCGCAGATCCCCGTCTCGGGCCACCTCTTGCAGGTGCTTGACCCAGCCGAGGCGGCGCTGCCGTTCCGCGGCCGCATCCGCTTCGAGGGGCTGAAGCGCGAGGGTGCCGCGCTGATCGGCAAGGTCGAGGGCATCCGTGGCGACTACCAGGCGAAGCTCGCCGCGCAGCAGGAGGGCTTGCGAGCGATCGCCGCTGCCGCCGGCTGGAGCTTCGCCGTGCACATCACCGATCACTCGCCCGAGACCGCGCTCATGGGCCTCTACCTCGCCCTCGCCCCGGACCGCGCCGGGCTGGGTCGCGCAGCGTGAGGGCAAGCCGGGGATGATCGAGGCGCTCGGCACGATCGGCTTCGCGCATCCGTGGCTGCTCGCGACGCTGCTGCTGCTGCCGCTGCTGATCTGGCTGCTGCGCGTCACCCCGCCGGCGCCGAGGCTGCTCGCCTTCCCGGCGGTGCGGCTGCTGCTCGACCTGCAACGGCGCGAGGAGAGCTCGGCGCGCACGCCGTGGTGGCTGCTCGCGCTGCGCATCCTCGCCGCCGCGCTGGTGATCGTCGGCCTCGCCCGGCCGGTGCTGAACGCGGGGCAGGTGCCGGGCGGGTCGGGACCGCTGCTGCTGGTGGTCGATGACGGCTGGGCCGCGGGCCCGGACTGGGGTGCCCGGCTCGTCGCCGCCGAGTCGGCGCTGGCCGAGGCCGAGCGCGCGGGCCGCCCGGTGGCGCTGCTGACCACCGCACCCTCGGCGCGGGGCGAGGCGCCACGGCTTTCGCCCATCATGCCGGCCCCGGAGATGCGCGAACGCGTCGCCGCCCTCCGTCCCTTGCCCTGGCCACCCGATCGCGCAGCGGCGACCGCCGCGCTCGCTGGCTGGTCGGTACCGGGCGGAGCCGTCCTCTGGCTCGCCGACGGGCTGGCCCACGGCCCGGCCGACGCGGCCTTCGCAAGCCGGCTCGCAACGATCGGGCCCCTCACCATCGCCGCGCCGCCAGCCGGCGCGCAGCACCGCGTGCTGCTGGCCCCGCGATCAGAGCCCGCCCGCATTGTCGCCCGCATCGCCGCGACCCCCGTGCCCGCCGCCAGCACCATCGGGGTGCTCGCCCGGACGGCGGACGGACGCACGCTGGCGCGCGCCGAGGCGACCATCCCGCCCGGCGCCAGCGAGACCGAGGCGGCGATCGTGTTGCCGCCGGAGCTGCGCAACCGGCTCGCCGCGCTCGCAATCGAGAGCGCCACCTCTGCCGGCGCGGTCGCGCTGCTCGACGAGCGCTGGCGCCGCCGTCCGGTCGGGCTGATCGCCGGCGCGGCCGAGACGGCCGACCAGCCACTGCTCGGCGCGCTCTACTACCTCGACCGCGCACTCGCCCCGTTCACCGAGCTTCGCCGCGGCACCGTGCGCGACCTGCTCGCGCGCGAGATCGCCGTGATCGCGCTCGCAGACGTGGACACGCTCACCCCGATCGAGATCGACCAGCTCGGACGCTGGGTGGATGAGGGTGGCGTGCTGGTACGCTTTGCCGGGCCGCGGCTGGCGGCACGGCCGGACCCGCTGATGCCGGTGCGGCTCCGGAGCGGCGACCGCCAGTTGGGAGGCGCGCTCTCCTGGCAGCAGCCGGCCCGGCTCGCGCCGTTCCCTCAGGACAGCCCCTTCGCCGGGCTCGATGTGCCGGCCGAGGTGCGGATCACGCGGCAGGTGCTGGCCGAGCCCTCGCTCGATCTCGCGCGGCGGACCTGGGCGACGCTGACCGACGGCACGCCGCTGGTCACCGGCGAGCCGCGCGGGCGCGGCGCGATCGCCCTGTTTCATGTCACCGCCAACACCGAGTGGTCGAACCTCCCGCTCTCGGGCGTGTTCGTGGAGATGCTGCGACGCCTGGTGCAGCTCTCCGCCGGGGTCGGCACCGCGGCGGGCGATGCGGTGCTGGCGCCGTTCGAGACGCTGGACGGGTTCGGCCGGCTCGGCGCACCGTCAGCCTTCACCACCGGGATCGCCGCCTCGGCGATCGAGCGCACCGTGCCCTCACCACGCCACCCGCCCGGGTTCTACGGCCCCGACGCGGCGCGGCGTGCCCTCAACCTGGGCGCCGCGATCGAGCGTCCGACTCCACTTGCGCCTCCCGAGGGCGCGGCGAGGCGGACGCTCGGCGAGGAGGCGGTCTCGCGCGACCTGCGGCCCTGGCTGCTGGGCGCGGCGCTGGCGCTGCTGACGCTGGATCTGCTGTTGGCGCTCTGGCTGCGCGGCCTCGTGCGCCCGATGCCGACCGCGCGCGCGGCCGCCGTGGTGGTCGGGCTCGCGCTCATGCCGGCTCCGGCGCACGCGCAGCTGGACCCGATGCGTGCGGCGCTCGAAACGCGGCTCGCCTTCGTCGTCACCGGCAGCCCGCAGGTGGACGGCGTCTCGCGCGCCGGGCTGGTTGGGCTCACCGACTTCGTGAACCGCCGCACCGCCACCAACCTGGCCGAGCCGATGGGCGTTCGGCCAGGCGTCGATGACCTCTCGTTCTTCCCGCTGCTCTACTGGCCAGTGACGCCGGACCAGGGTGCGCTCGACGAGCGCGGCATCGAGGCGATCAATGCGTTCATGGCCGAGGGCGGGATCGTGCTGTTCGACACCCGCGACGCAGGCTCGGGCCAGGGCATGAGCGCCGGGGCGGATGCTGCGCTGCGCCGAGTGACGCGCGGGCTGTCCGTCCCGCCTCTCGCACCCGTGCCGGCCGATCATGTGCTCACCCGCGCATTCTATCTGCTGACCGACTTCCCCGGACGCTGGGTCGGCGGGCAGGTCTGGGTGCAGCGCGACCAGGACCGCGCGAACGACAGCGTCAGCCCGGTGATCATCGGCGGGCACGACTGGGCGGCGGCCTGGGCAGTCGACGAGGCCGGGCGCAATCCCTACGCCGCCGTGCCGGGCGGGGCGCGCCAGCGGCTGCTGGCCTATCGTTTCGGTGTCAACCTGGTGATGTACGCCCTCACCGGCAACTACAAGGGCGACCAGGTGCACGTGCCGATCATCCTCGAGCGGCTGGGGCAGTAGCGATGGACGGAACGCGCGCCCTTGCCGCGGTGGTGTTCGATCCGCTGCTGCCGCTGCCGCTGTTCGCGGCACTCGCGGCGCTCGCCGCGCTCGCGGTGGCGCTGGCGCTGTGGCGGCGCGCGCGGGGCGCGTGGCTGCGCGGCTTCGTCGCCGCGGTGCTGATCCTGGCCCTCGCGAACCCGCGCCTCGTGCAGGAGACGCGCCAGGGGCTGACCGACATCGCCGTGCTGCTGGTGGACGAGTCCGCGAGCCAGCGCGTCGGCGATCGGGCGCGCGAAGCCGCGGCCGCGCGCGCCGCGATCGAGCAGCGCGCGCGAGGGCTCGACGCGCTGGAACTGCGCACCGTCACCGTCCCCGAGGCCGGCAGCGCCGGCACGCGGCTGTTCGATGCGCTCGCGCGCGCGCTCGCTGAGATCCCGCGCGGGCGGTTCGCCGGCACGATCGCGATCACCGACGGACAACTCCATGACGCGCCCGAGGATGCGCCGGACGCGATCGAGGCCGCCACCGGCGGTGCGCCGTTCCATCTGCTGCTGACGGGACGGCCCGGCGAGATCGACCGGCGCGTGCGCGTGATCGAGGCCCCGCCCTTCGGCATCGTCGGGCGCAGCGTGGATGTCCGCGTCGTCGTCGAGGACCTCGGCGGTACGCCCGCGACCGCGCCTGTGACGCTGACGGAACGGCGCGACGGGGCGGCGCCGCGGCGAACGATGGTGCCAGTCGGGCGCGAGCACGTCATCGCCGTGCCGATCGAGCGTGCCGGCCAGACCGTGATCGAGATCGAGGCCGAGGCACGCATGGGCGAGGTGAGCCTCGTCAACAACCGCGCCGTGGTGGCGATCAACGGCGTGCGCGACCGGCTGCGCGTGCTGCTGGTGTCGGGCGAGCCGCATGCGGGGCAGCGCACCTGGCGGCGTCTGCTCAAGGCCGATCCCAACGTCGATCTCGTGCACTTCACGATCCTGCGCCCACCGGAAAAGGACGACCTGACGCCGCTCTCCGAACTTGCGCTGATCGCCTTCCCGGTGCGCGAGCTGTTCCAGGTCAAGCTGCGCGAGTTCGACCTGATCATCTTCGACCGCTTCACCAACCGCGGCATCCTGCCGCCGATCTACCTGCGCAACATCGCCGACTACGTGCGCGGCGGCGGCGCCCTGCTCATGAGCGTGGGCCCCGAGTTCGTCGGACCCGCGAGCCTCTACAACACGGGGCTGGGCCAGGTGCTGCCGGCGAGCCCCACGGGGCGGATCGCCGAGACGCCGTATCGGGCGCGCGTGACCGAGCTCGGCGAGCGTCATCCGATCACCACGGCCCTGCCCGGGGCGAATATCGGCGAGGCGGAGGCCGCCTGGGGCCCGTGGTACCGGCGCATCGAAACGAGCGCGCCGCGCGGCCAGGTGCTGATGAGCGGGCCGAACGAGGAGCCGCTTCTGATCGCCGACCGGGTCGGCGAGGGCCGCGTCACCCTCCTGCTCTCCGACCACATCTGGCTCTGGAGCCGCAACCACGACGGCGGCGGGCCGCAGGGCGAGATCCTGCGCCGGGTCGCGCACTGGCTGATGAAGGAGCCCGAGCTCGAGGAGGAGGACCTGCGGGTCAGCATCGACGGTGAGCGGCTGGTTGTCGAGCGACGCTCGATCGCCGAGGGTCCGCCCCCCGAGATCACCGTCACCGCGCGGGTTTTTGGCCCGCCGAACTCGGCCTGCGCGATCCACGCAAGTGACTGGCGTACAGCCGTGTGCGGTTCCGCTCACGACCCACGCTCTCGAACCTGCCGGGCCCGGCCGCGCGATCCTGGACCTGCCGGCGACCGAGCCCGGCGCATGGCGGGTCAGCGACGGCACCCGATTTGCCTTTGGCGCCGTGGGCGCGGCCAATCCGCTGGAGCTTGCCGACCTGCGCGCCACCACGGAGCGGGCCGGCGCGGCGGCGACGCGCTCCGGCGGCGGCGTGATGTGGCTCGCCGACGGCGTACCCGATCTCCGCCGCGTGCTGGCCGAGCGGGCCGCGCGCGGCCAGGGGTGGGTCGGGCTGCGGCGCAACCGCGACCATGTCGTCACCGGCGTCGCGGACCTGCCGCTGATGCCACCCTGGGCGGCGCTGCTGCTGATCCTGGGCGGCGCGGTCTGCGCCTGGCGGCGCGAGGGACGGTGATCGCGGCCGCGTTCCGGGCTATGTGTCGGTGATGATCCCCCGTCTCGCGCTTGCCGCCCTGCTTGCCCTCGCCCCGCTCCCCTGCGCCTGGGCCCAGCCTGCGCCTGCCGGCGCGGCGCCGGGTATGGCCGATGCCCCGCCCGCGGCGAGCCCGACCGAGGCGCTGTTCAACGCGATCAACCTGGGCGATCTCGATCAGGTGCGGGGCGCCGTGGCCGCGGGCGCCGATATCGGCCGGCGCAACGTGCTCGGACTGACGCCGCTCGACCTCGCGGTCGATCTGGGCCACGCCGAGATCGCGTTCTATCTGATGTCACTCGGCCGGGTGAGCGCGCGGCCAGCGGTGCCCCAGCCGCCCGCCACGCCGCCCGCCGCCCGGCCGCCCGTGCCGCGCGGCCAGGCCACCCTGCCGCCCGCACCGGCGCCGAGCCCGACCGGGGCGGTCGCGGTCGCCCCGCTGTGGCAGGGCGGCGGCGGCTCGCCGGTACCCGAGGCCGGGTTCCTCGGCTTCGACGCGGGCCGGCCCGAGGGCGGGGGGGGGGGCCCCCCCCCCCCCCCCCGCGCCCCCCCCCCCCCCGCGCCGCCCCGCCGCGGGTGGGTGGGGGGGGGGGGG
>NZ_JBHYDW010000185.1:0-7165 GCF_051860475.1 Elioraea sp.
CAACAGAGGGGCGAAGGGGGCCGCAAGGCCCCCTTCGCGCATCCCCCGGGACACACGCTCAGGCCGCGAACTCGGCCCGGATGCGCGCCGAATGCTCGCCGATCGCCGGGATGCGTCCCGGCGAGCGCGTGCCTTCGGCCCAGTGCACCGGCGGGGCGGCGTAGCGCACCGGGCCGTTCGGCGTCTCGACCTCGATCCGCCGCAGCGCCGGGTGCCGGGCGAGATCCGCGACCTCGTTGACGAAGCCGTAGGCGATCGCACCACGGTCGAGGCGGCGGCGCGCTTCCTCGCGCGAGAGCGTGGCGAAAATCGCGGCGATATGGCCGTCCACCTCCGGGCGGTTGCGCACGCGGGTGACGTTGGTCTCGAACCCGGGGCGCTTCGGAAGGTCGGGCTCCAGGAGTACGTGGGTGCAGAGATTGGCCCATTCGCGCTCGTTCTGGATCGAGATCAGAACCAGCGAGCCGTCGGCCAGCGCGAAGGCGCCATAGGGTGAGATCGAAGGGTGCGCGAGGCCGACGCGCTTCGGCGCCGCGCCCGAGCCCTCGTAGGTGAGCAGCGGCACGTTCATCCAGTCGGCCATGCCGTCGAACAGCGAGACGGCGATCCCTGCACCTTTGCCGGTGATGCCGCGCTGGATCAGTGCCTCGAGCACGCCGGCATAGCCCGCCATGCCGCAGGCGATGTCGCAGACCGAGACGCCGACGCGGCCGGGCCCGGCGGGGTGGCCGGTAACGGCGCACAGTCCGCTTTCGGCCTGCACCAGCAGGTCATAGGCCTTCATCCCGGCGTATTCGCCTTCCTCGCCGTAGCCGGAGATGTCCACCGTGATCAGGCGCGGGTTCTTCTCGCGCAGGCTCGTGGAGCCGAGCCCGGCGCGGGCGGTGGCGCCGGGGGCGAGGTTCTGGATGAACACGTCGGCGCGGGCGAGGATGCGGTGGAGCATCGCCGCATCGCCAGGGTTCTTGATGTCGGCGACGAGCGACTCCTTGCCGCGGTTGAGCCAGACGAAGTAGCTCGACATGCCTTTGGCGTAGTCGTCGTAGCCGCGCGCGAAGTCGCCTTCGGGGCGTTCGAGCTTGATCACGCGCGCGCCGGCATCGGCGAGTTTGCAGGACAGGAACGGTGCCGCGACGGCTTGTTCCAAGGTGAGGACGAGCAGACCTTCAAGAGGTTTCATTCGTTTTCCGGGGGGCCCCCCCCGGGCCCCCCCCCCCCCCCCCCACGTGGGCCCCCCTCCCCCCCACCCCGGGGGGCCCCGCCCCCCACCCCGGCGGGCCCCCCCCCCTCCTGGGGGGTCCGGGGGGCCTTGCGGCCCCCCGGCTCCTTTCCTTCAGTTAGTAGCTTCTGGGCAACCCCAACACATGCTCGGCGATGTACGACAGCACCAGGTTCGTGCTGATCGGCGCCACCTGGTAGAGCCGCGTCTCGCGGAACTTGCGCTCGATGTCGTACTCCTCGGCGAAGCCGAACCCGCCATGCGTCTGCACGCACATCTCGGCCGCGGCCCAAGACGCCTCGGCCGCCAGCATCTTCGCCATGTTCGCCTCGGCGCCGCAGTTCAGCCCGGCCTCGAACTTCTCGCAGCCCTCGCGCACCATCAGCTCGGCCGCGCGCATCTGCGCATAGGCGCGCGCGATCGGGAACTGCACACCCTGGTTCTGTCCGATCGGCCGGCCGAACACGCGCCGGTCCTTGGCATAGGCGCCCGCCTTGGCGATGAACCACTTCGCGTCGCCGATGCACTCGGCCGCGATCAGCAGCCGTTCGGCGTTCATGCCGTCGAGGATGTAACGGAATCCCTTGCCCTCCTCGCCCACCAGCGAGTCGGCCGGGATCACCATATTGTCGAAGAACACCTCGCAGGAGTTGTGGTTCATCATGGTGCGGATTGGGCGGATCGTCAGGCCCTTGCCCAGCACCGCCTTCATGTCCACCAGGAAGGTCGAGAGCCCCTCGGTCTTCTTCTTCACCTGGTCGCGCGGCGTGGTGCGCGCGAGCAGCAGCATCAGGTCGGAATGTTCGGCGCGCGAGGTCCAGACCTTCTGACCGTTCACGACCCAGGTGTCGCCCTCGCGCTTGGCGGTGGTGCGCAAGGAGGTGGTGTCCGTCCCGCTGGTCGGCTCGGTCACACCGAACGCCTGAAGCCTGAGTTCACCCGAGGCGATCTTCGGCAGGTAGCGGCTCTTCTGCTCGGTCGAGCCATGCCGCAGCACCGTGCCCATGATGTACATCTGCGCATGGCAGGCGGCACCGTTGCCGCCCTGTTCCTGGATTGTCTCCAGGATGGCAGCCGCGGCTGAGAGCGGCAGGCCGGCGCCGCCGAACTCCTCGGGGATCAGCGCGGCGAGGTAGCCGGCTTCGGTCAGCGCGCGGACGAACTCGGTCGGGTAGCCGCGTTCGGCGTCGAGCGTGCGCCAGTACTCGCCCGGGAATTGCGCGCAGAGCTTGGCGACCTCGCCGCGCAGATCGGCCCAGGCGTCATGTCGGGCGAGCGTCTGGTCCATGCGTCACCTCCGCCCCGGCTGATAGCCGCGCGGGCAGGGGCGGGCAAGGCGCCGTCAGACCAGCGCCGGGACGATCGAGAGCACCAGCAGCACCGCCATGGTGACGTTGAACGCGCGCAGCCGCGCGGGCGAGCGCAGGATCCTGCCCGTCCCGGCGCCGACCACCGCCCAGAACCCGACCGAGGGCGGCGAGACAGCAAGGAAGACGCCGGCGATGACGAGCGTCTCCAGCAGGATATCGCCGCCCGGCCGGGTGAAGGCCGGGATCGCGGCGAGCGCCAGCAGCCAGGCCTTGGGGTTCACCCACTGGAACGCCGCGGCGCCGAGGAAGCCGAGCGGCGGCTTGGCAGCCCCTTCGCCCGGCGCGCCGGCACGCGCGATTTTCCAGGCGAGCCAGAGGATCCAGGCCGCGCCGATCCACTTCAACACCGCGTGCAGCTCGGGGCTGGCCGCGAAGGGGCCGGCGAGGCCGAGCCCGACCAGCACGATCATCACCGGGAAGCCGATCGTGATGCCGGCCATGTGCGGCACGGTGGCGCGGACCCCGTGGTTCGCGGCCGAGGCCGCGACCATGATGACGTTCGGCCCCGGCGTCACCGAAGTGGCAAAGGCGAAGGCCAGCAGGGCCGGCAACGTCTCCATGGAGCGATGATGGGACAGGGGCGCTGACCTTGTCAGCGGTTGCGCAGGCCTCGGGGCAGCATGCGAGGGTTGCGGCGTCTGCATGAACGACCGGAGATCCAAATGCGCGTCGCGATGTTCAGCACCAAGCCCTACGACCGCCGCAGCTTCGAGGAACGCAATTCGCGACATGGGCACGAAATCACCTATTTCGAGCCGCGATTGTCGGCGCAGACGGCCTCGCTCGCGGATGGCTTTCCCGCCGTCTGCCTGTTCGTCAATGACGAGGCAGACGCCACCGTGATCGAACGGCTGGCGCAGGGCGGGACGCGGCTGATCGCGCTGCGCTGCGCCGGCTTCAACAATGTCGATCTCGCCGCTGCCGAACGTCACGGCATGGCGGTCGCACGCGTGCCGGCCTACTCGCCGCACGCGGTCGCCGAGTTCACGGTCGGGCTGATGCTGTCGCTGGTGCGCAACCTCCACCGCGCCTATCAGCGGACGCGCGACAACAACTTCGCGCTCGACGGGCTGCTGGGCTTCGACCTGCACGGCAAGACGGTCGGCGTGGTCGGCACGGGCAAGATCGGCGCGATCGTCGCGCGCATCCTGCACGCCGGCTTCGGCTGCCGCGTGCTCGCCGCCGATCCGTTTCCCGACGACGACCTGACGGCACTCGGGGTGCGCTACGGCGAACCGCACGCGGTGATCGCGGCCAGCGACATCGTCACGCTGCACTGCCCGCTGACGCCCGAGACGCACCACCTTCTCGACGCGGCCGGGTTCGCGCGGATGAAACGCGGCGCGATGGTGGTGAACACCTCGCGCGGCGCGATCCTGGATGCCGAGGCCGCGATCGAGGCGCTGAAGTCGGGCCAGCTCGGCGGACTCGCGATCGACGTCTACGAGCAGGAGGCGGATCTGTTCTTCGAGGACCTCTCGAACGAGATCATCCAGGACGACACGCTGCAGCGGCTGATGATGTTCCCGAACGTGCTGGTGACCGGCCACCAGGCGTTCTTCACGCGCGAGGCGCTGGAGAACATCGCCGACACGACGCTCGCCAACGTCACCGCCTTCGCGCGCGGCGAGGCGCTCGCGAACGCCGTCACGGCCGCGGGCACGCGGGGATAGGGCGAACCGGCCGCTACCCCTTCGCGGCCTCGCGCTCCGCCACCAGCGCGTCGTCGATCTCGCGCGCGCGCACGGCGGCCGGCCGCGTGCTGATGCGCTCCCAGTACCGCTCGAACGAGGCGAGCCGGGGGAAGGTACCGAACCGCATGCCCCAGCCGATCTGCGAGCCCAGATAGACGTCAACCGCGCTGAACGTGGCGCCGAGCACGTAGTCGTGCTGCAACACCAGACCGTCGAGCACGGTGACGACATCGTCGAAGCTGCCGTAGCCGGCGATGCCACGGCGCTCATCGGGCACGATGAAGCCGAGCGCCTTGTTGGTCGCCGCATGCTCGACCGGACCGGCGGCGAAAAACATCCAGCGGTAGAAGGGGCCGCGCAGCACGCTGCCGACCGCCGGTGCGAGCCCGGCCTCGGGGAAGGCGTCGGCGAGATAGGTGCAGATCGCCGCCACCTCGGTCACCACCGTCTCGCCATGGCGCAGCGTCGGCACCTTGCCCATGGGGTTGACCCCCAGATAGGCGGACGCCTTCATGGTCGTGCCGTAGTCGAGGATCTCGGTACGGTAGGGCCGGCCGACCTCCTCCAACATCCAGCGCGCAATCCGCCCGCGCGACATCGGGTTGGTGTAGAGGACGAGTTCGTCCCGCATCGCCGCCTCACGCCGTTGCGCGCGGGTTCTTCAGCAGGACGCCCGGGCGCGCGCCGGTGACACCCTCGCCCCAACGATACACGGTTTCGCCGTTCACCCAGACCTGTTCGATGCCGGGGCTCGGTTTCATCGGGTCCTCGAAGCCTGCGGCGTCGATCACCACCGCCGGGTCGAACAGCACGAGATCGGCATGGGCGCCGGGTCGGATGACGCCGCGGTCCTTCAGACCGAACACCTGTGCCGTGAGGCCGGTCATCTTGCGCACCGCCTCCTCCATCGAGATCAGGCCGAGTTCGCGCGCGTAATGGCCGAGCACGCGCGGGAAGGTGCCCCAGAGCCGCGGATGCGGGAAACTGTCGTGCGGCAGGCCGTCGGAGCCGATCATCGCGCGCGGATGGGCGATGATGCGGCGCACGTCCTCTTCGCTCATCTGATGGTAGATCGCACCGGCCGGCAGCAGCCTCTCCGCCGCCTCCTTCCGCGTGCAGCCCCACGCGGCGGCGACCTCGGCGAGGTCCTTGCCCTGCATCTCGGGATGCGGCACGGACCAGGTGACGATCACGCGCACCTCGTCGCGCAGCCGCTCGGGCAACAGCACGGTGCTGCTGGCGGCATAGGGATAGACATCCACCCAGACGCGCTGGCGCGCGGCCGCCTCGTCGAGCTTGCGCAGCGTCTCGACCGAGCGGCCCCAGTTCTGCGGCATCGTGCACTTGTAGTGGCTCATCACCACCGGAACATTCGCCGCCCGGCCGATGCGCAGTGTCTCCTCGATGCTGTCCAGGATGCCGTCAGCCTCGTCGCGCATGTGCGTGACATACATGCCACCCGCCTCGGTCAGCGCCTCGGCGACCGCGATCACCTCCTCGGTGGTGGCGTTGATCGCCGGCGGATACCAGAGCCCGGTCGAGAGGCCCCAGGCACCCTGGCGCAGCGCCTCCTTCAGCCGGTCCTTCATCCGCGCCGCCTCGGCGTCGGTGGCAGCACGGCCGAGCTCGGCATCGCCCATCTCGCGCGTGCGCAGCGTGGTGTGGCCGACAAAGGCGATCGCGTTCACGGCCGAGCCCTGACGGTGGAAGTCCTCGGCGTAGGCGGCGAAGCTGTCGTAGCGCCACCACGACTCGTCGCCGAGCAGGTCGAGCGGCGGCGGCGGGCGACGGCCGCGCGTCAGCGGCGCGAGCGAGACGCCGCAATTGCCGGCAACCACGGTGGTGACGCCCTGGCTCAGCTTGCAGTGCAGGCACTCCGGCCCGCACAGCACGGCGCGGTCGTCATGGGTATGCGCGTCGATGAAGCCGGGGGCGATGGCGCGGCCGCCGGCATCGATCTCGACATCGGCCGAGGTCGCGCCGAGATCGCCGACCGCGATGATGCGATCGCCCGTGACGCCGACATCGCCGGTGCGGCGTGGCGCGCCGGTGCCATCGAAGATCAGCGCGTTGCGGAGGATCAGGTCGCAGCGGAACACGGTGGCCATGGCGGGCGGAACCTCGTCGACGTATGGCCGCGATCATGGCGCGCGGGACGGCGCCGGACCAGGGGCGGCGGCGGCATCAAGGCCACTGCCAGACGAGCAGGAGCGATCTGAGGTTACGGGGCACGGGTGATCGACGTCCGGGACGAGAGGAGGAAACCATGACAGCCACACCGACGCGTGGCGCCGCGTTCGCTGGCGGCGCCGTGGCGCTCGTCGCCTTGGGCTCCACGGCCGGCCCGCGCCCGGCCCTGGCGCAGGGCGCAGGCTGCGCCGCCGCGGACGAAATCGCGCACGGTTTCTCGCGCCAGCGCCTCGGCCGGATCACCGGCGTGATGCAGGCCCCGATGACCAAGCCGATCACCTCGGTACTGGCGATGATGCTGGTAGAGCGTGGCCAGATGAAGCTCGACGGCCGGCGCGATCTCGCCGCGCCTGTGGTACGATTCAGCCTGTCGAACCACATCCTCGGCATGGGCGGATCGACCGCCGGCACGACCGGCCCGGGCTACGGGTTCGGGCTCGGCTTCGGCGTCCGCCTCGCCGACGGCATGGGCACCGCGCCGGGCAGTCCCGGTGATGCGATCTGGCCGGGAGCCTGGGGCACCTCGTTCACGGTCGATCCGGCCGAGAAGCTGGTCGCGATCCTGATGGCGCAGGGCCCGTCGAACCGTTTTGTCAAGCGAATGATCTTCAGGAACCTAGGCCGCGTGGACAAAGTTGATCCAGTGTCTGATTGCGGCGAGCAGGATGAAGCCGAGGAAGCTGGTGGCGGTG
>NZ_JBHYDW010000186.1:0-7154 GCF_051860475.1 Elioraea sp.
GTGGTTCCGGCAACGATCCAGAGCAGCGCGGTCACCACGCCGCCCGACGGCACGCCATCGGCCGCATGCAGCAGCACCGCGGCGGCAAGCACGATCTGCATCGCGGTGTTGGCCTTGCTGACGAACAGCGGCCGGATCGCCGGCTCCTGGCCGAGAACATAGAGCGTCAGCACGCCACCGACGATCAGCACGTCGCGAAACACCACCATGATCACCAGCCACGAGGGCAGGAATCCGGTCGCGCCGAGCGTGACATAGACGCTCACCAGCAGCGCCTTGTCGGCGACCGGGTCGAGCACGGCGCCTACATGGCTGCGCGCCCCGAATCGCTTGGCGATGAACCCGTCCACCGCGTCGGAGACCCCGGCGGCGACGAACAGCCAGAACGCAAGCTCCATCTCGCGCTGAAGGATCAGCCAGACCGCCAGCGGCACGGCGAACAGCCGTGCCAGCGTGATCAGGTTGGGAAGCGTGATCATCGCGTCGCGATCGTCCGGTCCTGGAAGCGCCGCCTGCACGTCAGTCCGCGCCGCGCGAGAGGCGCCAGCCGTCCGGTCCCTGGCCAAGCACGAGGCCGGCGGCGGCGAGCGAGACGACGGCCTGCTCGGGCCCGGCGGTCAGGGTCAGGCCGAGCCGGGCTACCGTGGCGGACAGCCCGCGCAGTTCCACTTGCGAGACTGCCGGGCTGGCGGCCAGGCGGCGGCGGATCTCGGTCCACTCGGCGAGCGAGGTGAACACCGCGCGGGCCTCGATCTGCACGGGGCCGACCGCGCCGCGCGCAAGCAGCGCCCGCACCGGCTCCGGACGGAAGAACACCGTCATGACGGCGCTGTAGCGGCTGGTGGTGACGTGCTCGCGCTCGATCTCGAAGCCGTTGATCAGGCGATCGAGCTCGGCGTCGGGCAGCGTGGCGAGCCGCCCGACCTGATCCGGTGCCTCGGCCTCGAGCAGGCGCTGCCAGGCCAGGCGGAAGCCTTCGCGATGCGCCGTCTCACGTGCAGCGATCGGCGTGTCGGCGCTGGCCTCGACGCGGACGTCGCGGATCACGAAGCCGCCCCGGGCGAGGGCGGGCAGGACGGCCCCCAGCATGCCGGGCAGGGTCACGAAAACCCCGATTGCCGCTCTCCGCCCCAGGCGGTCTACTGTGGTCACCTCTCCCCCCGACGCCCCGCCGCGGTCCCGGGACCGGCGCGCGGCAGGGGTTCCCTTAGCCGATCGGAGGCCGTCATACCAAGCCTGAGCTATCGCGATGCCGGGGTGGATATCGACGCCGGCGACGCGTTGGTCGAACGGATCAAGCCGCTTGCGCGCGCGACGGCGCGCGCCGGCGCGATCGGCGGGATCGGCGGCTTCGGCGCGCTGTTCGACCCGCGGGCCGCCGGCTACGCCGACCCGGTGCTGGTCGCGAGCACCGACGGGGTAGGCACCAAGCTGCGCATCGCGATCGAGACCGGGCATCACGAGACCGTCGGCATCGACCTCGTCGCGATGTGCGTCAACGACCTCGTGGTCCAGGGCGCCGAGCCGCTGTTCTTCCTCGACTACTTCGCCACCGGCCGGCTGGAGGTGGACGAGGCGGCACACGTGATCGCCGGCATCGCCGAGGGCTGCCGGATTGCCGGCTGCGCCCTGATCGGCGGCGAGACCGCCGAGATGCCGGGGATGTATCGCGGCGGCGACTACGACCTCGCCGGATTCGCGGTCGGCGCGGCGGAGCGCGGCAACCTGCTGCCGCGCGGGGATGTCGGTCCCGGCGACGTGCTGCTCGGGCTTGCCTCCTCGGGGGTGCATTCGAACGGGTTCTCGCTGGTGCGCCGGATTGCCGGCGGCGACGCGGCGCGCTGGGACGCGCCGTGCCCGTGGCAGCCGGGTGCGAAGCTCGGCGAGGCGCTGCTCGCGCCGACCCGGATCTATGCCGCCAGCCTGCTGGCGCTGCACCGCGCGGGACTGCTCAAGGCGGCGGCGCACATCACCGGCGGCGGCCTGCCCGGCAACCTGCCGCGCGTGCTGCCCGCGGGCGTCGAAGCCGTACTCGATGCCGCTGCGTGGCCGGTGCTGCCGGTGTTCGCCTGGCTCGCGCGCCAGGGCGGCGTCGTGCCCGAGGAGATGCTGCGGGTGTTCAACTGCGGCATCGGCATGGTGGTGGTGGTGGCGGCCGATCGGGCGGACGAGGCCGCAGCCCTGCTGCGCGGCGCCGGCGAGACCGTGCATCGGATCGGCGCGCTGCGTGCCCGGGCGGGGCCGGCGCGCGTGACCATCGCCCTGTCCGAGGGCTGGCCGCGATGAAGCGCCGCGTCGCGGTGCTGATCTCGGGCCGCGGCAGCAACATGCGGTCCCTGCTGGCGGCCTGCGCCGATGCCGCCTTTCCGGCCGAGATCGTTCAGGTGCTGTCGAACGTGCCGGCGGCGCCGGGGCTCGCGGCGGCGGCGGATGCAGGCATCGCCACCGCGGTGGTGGATCACCGCCGGTTCGGGCGCGACCGTGCTGCACACGAAGCCGCCGTGCAGGCCGTCCTGCACGGGGCCGGGGCAGAGGTCGTGTGCCTCGCCGGCTACGGGCGGCTGCTGACGCCCTATCTCGTCGGGCTCTGGCAGGGGCGGATGCTGAACATCCACCCGAGCCTGCTGCCCGCCTTCCCGGGCCTGCGCACGCATGAGCGGGCGCTCGCCGCCGGGGCGAAACTGCACGGCTGCACGGTGCACGTGGTCACCGAGGCGACCGACGAGGGGCCGATCCTCGCCCAGGCCGCCGTGCCGGTGCTGCCGGGCGACGATGCCGACCGGCTCGCTGCGCGCGTGCTGGCCGCCGAGCACCGCCTCTACCCGGCGGCACTTGCGGCCTTCATCCGCGGCGATGCGGCGCCGGCGCCGGCCGGTGCGGTGCTGTTCAACCCCTTGCCGGGCTCTGCGGGGTCCGACTAGAAGGCGGGGGCAGGAGCGAGGGACGACGATGGCGCAGCACGGCGGGGCGACGATGGCGGACGATCCGAAGCTGGACGAGTTCGTGAGGTCGCGCCAGCGCTTCTACGGCAACTTCATCACCTTCACGGTCTGGTCGATCGTGGGGATCGTGCTGCTGCTCGTGCTGATGGCGGTCTTCCTGGTCTGACCCGGCCGCGCCGCGCGGCTCAGCCGCGCAGGTGGCAGGCAACCCAGTGGCCCGGCCTTGCCTCGCGCAGCTCGGGCGATTCGGCGCTGCACAGCGGCAGTTCGCGGATCGGGCAGCGGGTGTGGAAATGGCAGCCCGACGGCGGGTTGAGCGGCGAGGGCACGTCACCCTCCAGCCGGATCCGCGCGCGCTTCAGGGTCGGATCGGGGATCGGCACGGCCGACAGCAGCGCCTCGGTATAGGGGTGCAGGGGTGTGGCGTAGAGGTCGTGCGCGGAGGCGAGTTCGACGATCCGGCCCAGATACATGACCGCGACCCGGTCGCTGATGTGTTCGACCACCGACAGGTCGTGGGCGATGAACAGATAGGTCAGCCCGAACTTCTCCTGGAGGTCCTCGAGCAGGTTCACCACCTGGGCCTGGATCGAGACGTCGAGCGCGCTCACCGGCTCGTCGCACACCACCAGCTTGGGCGAGACCGCGAGCGCGCGGGCGATGCCGATGCGCTGGCGCTGGCCGCCCGAGAACTCGTGCGGGAAGCGGCGCATGTGATCGGCGTTCAGCCCCACCGTCTCGAGCAGGTCGGCGACCCGGTCCTCGATCTCGCGTCCGCGGGCGAGCTGATGGATCACCAGCGCCTCGCCGATGATCGCGCCCACGGTCATGCGCGGATTGAGCGAGGCGAAGGGGTCCTGGAAGATGATCTGCATGTCCCGGCGCAGCGCGCTGAGCGCCTTGCGGTCCATCGCGGTGACGTTCCTGCCCTCGAACCACACCTCGCCCGAGGTGGGCTCGATCAGCCGCAGGATGCAGCGGCCCGTGGTGGACTTGCCGCAGCCCGACTCGCCCACCACGCCGAGCGTCTCGCCTGGCTGGAGGTCGAAGCTCACGCCCGAGACCGCGTGCACCTGGTCGATTGTGCGGCGCAGGATGCCGCCCTTGACCGGGAAGCGCTTGACGAGCTCGGTCACGCGCAGCAGCGGGGCGGGCGTGGGCGTGACGGCCGGCACGGTCACAGCACGCACGCCACTTTGTGGCCCGGCGCCACCTCACGCAGCGGCGGCTCGGCGGCGACGCAGATGTCGGAGGCATAGCGGCAGCGCGCAGCGAAGCGGCAGCCCGGCGGCGGGTGGAGCAGGCTCGGCACGGTGCCCGGGATCGCCTCCAGTCGCTCCTTCTTGACCGCCGCCAGGTCGAGGCGCGGGATCGAGCGGATCAGCCCCTGCGTGTAGGGATGGCGCGGATTGCCGAACAGCTCGACCACCGGCGCCTCCTCGACCACCTTGCCGGCATACATCACCACCACACGCTGGGCGGTCTCGGCCACCACGCCCATGGCATGGGTGATCAGCATCACCGCCATGCCGAGCCGGTCCTTCATCTCGTTCAGGAGGTCCAGGATCTGCGCCTGGATGGTGACGTCGAGCGCGGTGGTGGGCTCATCGGCGATCAGCAGCTTCGGCCCGCAGGCGAGCGCGATGGCGATCATCACTCGCTGGCGCATCCCGCCCGAGAACTGATGCGGGTAGTCGTGCGCGCGCCGTCCGGGGTTCGGGATGTTCACGAGCTTCAGCATCTCGATTGCGCGAGCAATGGAGTCGCGCTTCGAGAGGCCCTCGTGCAGCCGGATGCTCTCGGCGATCTGCTCGCCCACGGTATAGACCGGGTTGAGCGAGGTCATCGGCTCCTGGAACACGATGCCGATCTCGCGCGCGCGGATGGCGCGCATGTCCTCGGCGCCGAGCGGGACGATGTCACGTCCCTGCCAGAGGATCTGTCCCGCGATGATCTTGCCCGGCGGCATGGCGATCAGCTTCATCACCGTCATCGCCGTGACGGTCTTGCCGCAGCCCGATTCGCCGACCACGCACACCGTCTCGCCGCGGCCGATGCCGATATCGACCCCGTCGACCGCGCGCACCCAGCCGTCATCGGTGCGGAAATGGACCTTCAGGCCGCTGATCTCGAGCAGCCGCGACCCGCCGCCTGTGTCCCTCAAATCACTCTCCGCGGATCGAGCGCGTCGCGCAGCCCGTCGCCGACGAAGTTGATGGTCAGCACGGTGAGGAAGATCGCGAGGCCGGGGAACAGCGCCCAGTGCGGCGCGTAGTCGAGGTTGTCCTTGGCGTCGAACAGCAGCCGGCCCCAGGTCGGGATGTCAGGCGGGAAGCCGAGGCCTAGGAAGGAGAGGGTGGATTCGGCGATGATCGCGGCGGCGATGTCGATGGTCGCGGCGACGATCACAGGCCCGAGCGCGTTGGGCAGGATGTGGCGGATGACGAGCCGCGGCGTCGAGGCGCCAAGTGCCCGCGCGGCCTCGACGAACTCCTTCTCGCGCAGGCTGAAGAACTGCGCGCGCACCAGGCGCGCGACCGGCATCCAGCGGAACCCGCCGATCACCGAGACGATCAGGATGAACACGCCGAGCTCGGCGCCGACCAGACCGCGCAGCGTGTCGCGGAACAGGTAGATCACCAGCAGCAGGAGCGGCAGCTCGGGCAGCGACAGGAACAGGTCGGTGAGCCACATCAGCCCGGCGTCCACCCGCCCCGAGGCGATCCCGGCGACCGAGCCGATCAGCGTGCCGAGCAGCACCGCCACCAGCATCGCCGCGAAGCCGACCGCGAGCGAGATGCGCCCGCCGTAGAGCATGCGCGCGAGCAGATCCTGGCCGAGATCGTCGGTGCCGAGCGGGTGCGCCCAGGACGGGCCTTCGAGCCGGACGCTGAAGTCGATCTCGTCGATCGGCACGCGCCAGACGAGCGGACCCAGCAGCACCGCGAGGATGATCACCGACAGAACGACGGCGCTGGCGACGGCGAGCCGGTGCTTGCGAAAGCGCCGCCACGCCTCGCCCCAGGGCGAGACTCGCTTGCGCGGTGCCGCGGCGGTGGCCGCCGCGCTAGCGGTAGCTGATGCGAGGGTCGAGCCAGCCATAGATCACATCGGCGAGCAGGTTGAAGAACACGACCAGGCAGGCGAACACGAAGGTGACCGCCATGATCACCGGCGTGTCGTTGGACAGAATCGCGGTGATCAGCAGCGAGCCGATGCCGGGCACGCGGAAGATCTGCTCGGTCACGATCGCGCCGCCGAACACCACCGGCATCTGCAGCGCGACCAGCGTGACCACCGGGATCAGCGCATTGCGCACCACGTGCTTGGTGATCACGGTGCGCTCGGGCAGGCCCTTGGAGCGCGCGGTGGTGACGTAGTCGAGCCGGATCACGTCGAGCACGGCGGAGCGGACGAAGCGCGTCCAGGCCGCGCCCTGGAACAGCCCGAGCACCATGACCGGCATGATCGACTGCTTCACCTGCTCCCAAAGCCAGCGCCAGCCGGTCGCCTCGATGCCGGTGCGGTACACGAACGGCAGCCAGTCGAGATAGATCGAGAAGAACAGGATGAACATGAGCCCGGTGAAGAAGGTGGGCAGCGAGAAGCCGATGAAGGCGAGCGTGTTGGCGATCTTGTCGAACAGCGAGTAGGGCCGGGTGGCCGCCAGCACGCCCACCGGCAGCGCGATCAGCAGCGCGAGGGCCTGCGAAGAGCCGATGATTACCAGCGTGGTCGGCAGGCGTTGCAGGATCAACTGATCGACATTGATGCGGCTGACGAACGAGTACCCCCACTCGCCGCGCATCATCGAGGTCAGCCATGCGATGTAGCGGAGATGGATCGGGTCATCGAGCCCGAGGTTCGCCCGCAATTGCAGGCGAACCTCGGGCGGGATGGCGGGGTTGGTCGCCAGTTCCTCGAACGGATCCCCTGGCGCGAGCGCGAGGACCGTGAAGAGGATCACGCTGATCCCGAGCAGGCTCGGGATCGCGATCAGCAGGCGACGGATCAGGTACTGGGTCACGCCCGGGGCGTGGGCAGCATCAGGTCTCCCGGTACCAGTCCCTCAGCAGCCACATCGTGGTATCCCAGCCGCTCAGCACGGGGCGGAGATTGTTCAGGCTGCCGCTCACGAGCGGGCGCTGGACGATCGGGATGACGTGGTTGCTGCCGACGATCAGGTCGTTCATGCGGACGAACAGCGCGGCG
>NZ_JBHYDW010000187.1:0-7061 GCF_051860475.1 Elioraea sp.
ATTGCCACAAACAGCGGCAGTAGCGGCACGTTCAGGATGACAAGGAGCGCGTTGCCCACCAGCATGCTCGCCACCACGCCCCAGAACAGATCGGGGCGCGTGGCGATCAGCCCGGGGCCGACCGGGATGCCATGAATGAGGAGCGCGCCGAGGATCACGCCGAGTACCACGTTGGAGGGGATGCCGAGCGAGAGCAGCGGCACGAAGGTGGATTGCGCGGCGGCGTTGTTCGCGGTCTCGGGCCCGGCGACGCCCTCGATCGCGCCGTGTCCGAAGCGCTCCGGCGTGCGCGAGATGCGCTTCTCCATTACATAGGACGCGAAGGAGGCCAGCATGGCGCCGCCGCCGGGCAGCAGGCCGAGGCAGAAGCCGAGCACCGTGCCGCGCCCAATCGGGCCGGCGCTGGCCCGCCAATCGGCGCGGGAAGGCAGCAGGTCGCGGATGCCGCGCGGCTGGGCGCGGAAGCTGCCGCCGCGGACCTCGCGCTCGACGAGCACCAGCACCTGGCCGACGCCGAACAGGCCCATCGCCAGCGTCACGATGGAGACGCCGTCCTCGAGATACATGCTGCCGAAGGTATAGCGCTCGGACCCGCCCATCATGTCGCGCCCGACTGTGCTGGCGAGGAAGCCGAGGCCGATCATCACCAGCGCGCGCGCCAGCGACTGCTCGGTGGAGACTTGTGTGATCAGCACAATGCCGAGCAGCATCAGCGCTGCATACTCGGCCGGCCCGAAGCGGTTCGCGATGTCGGCCACGGCGGGCCCGACGGCGGCGATGCCGAAGGCCGTCGCAATACCGGCGATGAAGGAGCCGAAGGCAGAGATGCCGAGCGCCGGGCCTGCCCGCCCGAGCCGCGCCATCGCGTGGCCGTCCATGCATGTGACGATGGAGGCGGCCTCACCAGGGATGCGGAACAGGATCGCGGTGATCGAGCCGCCATACATCGCCCCGTAGTAGATGCCGGCCAGCATGATGATCGAGCCGGTGGGATCGAGCCGGAAAGTCACCGGCAGCAGCAGCGAGATCGTCGCCGTAGGCCCGAGGCCCGGTAGCACGCCGACGGCGGTGCCGACAAAGACCCCGATCAGGCAGTAGACGAGGTTCGCAGGGGCCGTCGCCACCGCCAGCCCCTGAAGCAGTCCGTCGAACATCTCCATCGCGGTCAGAACCAGGCCGGGGCGGGCAGCGGAACCTCCAGCATGCGGACGAAGAGCAGTTCTGTCGCCGCGACCGCGCCGGCCGCAACGGCCACCGCACCTGGCAGCCCGAGGCCGCCCACGAGCGTCAGCGCGAACAACGCGACACCGCTGGCGGCCGCATAGCCGATCGGTTCAAACAGCAGGCCCCAGGCCACCACGATCGCCATCGTCGCGACCAGCCGCAGCGGCGTCGGCCGGCCCTCGGCATCCGTTTCGGTCGCTGCCGGCGCAGGCATGGGCGCGGGGCGTCGGAGCTCGGCTAGGACCGCCATCCCAGCGACGACGCTCAGTCCGCTAGCCATGAGAGGAAACAGGCCGGGCCCTGGCTCGCCATCGCTCCAGAGCCCGTATTGCGCGGCCCGGAACGCCGCCGCCGTGGCCAGCAGCAGCGTGGCCGCGAGGACCGACCAGCCCGCCGCGCGGCTCAAGGCATCTGCCGGAGCGCCTCGCCGATCGCCACGAAATCGCGCAGCGCGTCGGCGCGGAAGGTCTCGCCGGACGCGAAGCTTGGGATCATCTTGAGGCGCGCGATAAGGTCGCGCATGCGCTGCGCCTCGGTCGCCTCGCGCACCAGCGTTTCCCAGCGCTCCACGATCGCCGGGGGAAGGTTCGCCGGACCGCCGATGCCGTAGAAGATGGCGGGGCTAACCGGGTAGCCCAGTTCGCGGAAGGTCGGCGCCTCGGGGGCAACCGGCAGGCGCTCCGGCCCGGTCTCGGCGAGGATGCGGATCTCACCCGCGTCGAACAGCACCGCGTAATCGCTCTGCGCTACCATGTCGATGTGGCGGCCGCGGAAGGCGGTGATCGCCTCCGGCCCACTGTTGAAGGGGACATGCACGGCGCGGACGCCTTCCTGGCGGAACGCCATTTCGATCACGACATGCGCGCCGCCGCGTGCCGCAATGGCGGTGTAGCGCAGCCGGCCGGGATTGGCGCGCGCCCAGGCGATCAGGTCCTGGTAGGTGCGCCAGGGACTGTTGGTGGCGACCGCAATGGGCTGCGGCGCGAGCAGGTAGCGGGCGATAAAGGTCAGGTCGCGCGTCGGGTCGTAGCCGGCATCGGCGACCGCGTGCGGCCGCACGAGAACCGGGCTCGCGGTCAGCGCGCCGAGCGTGTAGCCGTCCGGCGTGGCGCGGGCGAGCTGCAGCGTCATCAGGCCGCCGCCGGCGCCGGGCCGGTTCTCCACCAGCACGCGCTGGCCGAGCTTCTCGCTAGCGAAATCGGCGATCACCCGCGTGGTCACATCGGTGGCGCCGCCGGCGGCGAAGGGGACGAGGATGGTCACCGGCCGGGACGGATAGGCCTGCGCGACAGCGGGTGTGGCGAGGGCAGCGGAGGCGGCGCTGAGCAGGCTGCGGCGCGGGAAGGATGGTCCGGTCACGGCGGTCTCTCCCTTGGCGGCCTAGCCGCGGATCAGTTGCGGAAACCAGGATCGAGGCGGTCCGCCAACCGCAGGAAGGCCGGCCATTCATGGGCCGAGAGCGGATAGGCGTGGGTCTTCCACGTCGTCGTCATCAACTCGATCACCTGCGGCGTCGGCGGACGCAGCGCCTGGCCCATGGAACGGACATCGATCTGCACTCGGCAGAGGAGCTCCAGGTAGTACATGCGGCTGAACGCGGCTCCAACGGTCTCGCCCAGCGTGACGAGCCCGTGATTGCGGAGGATCAACACGTTCTTCGCGCCGAGCGTCGCGGTGATGCGCTCGCCCTCGTCGCGGTGGCGGAAGTCGCCTTCGTAGTCGTGGTAGGCGACATCGCCATGGAAGCGCATGCCAGTGTGGTTGGCGGTGAGGAAGCCCTCCTCCAGCATGGACACCGCAAGCCCGGCTCGCGTGTGCATGTGGATGGTGGACTGGACCTCGGGGCGCGCCTGATAGAGCGCGCTGTGCAGCAGCACGGCGAAGCGGCTGATCGGCAGCTCTGGATGCGAGCCGTTCTCCAAAACATTCCCGTTGAAATCCACGCGGGCGAGGCTCGACGCGGTGACCTCGTGGAACCAGAGGCCGTGCGGTGCAATGAGGAACTGGTCGGTGGTGCCCGGCGCGCGGGCGGTGACATGCGAATAAATCAGGTCGTCAAGCCCGTAGTGCGCGCAGAGCCGGTAGGCGGCGGCGAGATCGGCGCGCACGTCGGGTTCCTGCGTGGGCGTCGCCTCCGCCTGCCGCGCAACCCGGAATGCCTTGTTCATTGGATCGCTCTCCACCGCCGGGCAGGCTGGGCGTGCATGACTGGCATACCTGCGCGACGGCCTGGACGGCGCTTTGAATACGTATGTGAGGTTAGCCTAGAAGTTGGACTTTCCCAGCGTCAAGCCTTATCTCGGCTTTCGCCCCACACGTCGCTGCGCCGGCAGGATATACGATATTTGCATGGCCGATCGTAAACGGACCCGCGCCGCCACTTCGGTGGATGTCGCTCGCGCGGCCGGCGTATCACAATCGGTGGTTTCCCGAGCTTTCTCCCTGGCACCCGGCGTTTCCCCGGCGACGCGGGAGCGCATTCAACAGGCAGCGGCCAAGCTCGGCTACCGACACAACCAGCTGGCGAGAGGGTTGATTACCCGGCGCTCCAACCTGCTCGCGCTGGTGGCGGGGGCGCTTTCCAATCCGCTGCACCTCAATCTTATCCAGTCGCTGAGTCGCTTGGCGCAAGCACGCGGCCACCGCGTGCTGCTGGTCACGGCGCCGGACGAGAAGGACATGGATGGCGCGATTGACGATGTGCTGGCCTACATGCCGGTAGGTATCGTCGCCATGGCCGGCACGCCGGGCGCGGCACAGGTCGGAGAATGCGCGCGGCTCAACCTGCCGCTCGTCCTTGTTGGGCGCGATCCGGGCGCGAGCCTCGCCTCCTCCGTCTGCTGCGACAACGAGGCCGCGGCCCGGCGGGTCGCGGTTGCCCTGCTCGCCGCCGGCCATCGGCGATTCGCCTTCCTGTCGAGCCGCGAGGCCGAAACCGCCTTCAGCATGGCGCGTGAGCGAGGCTTCTGTGCCACGGCTGTCGCGGCGGGTTGCCCGGCGCCGGTCGTTGTCAACGGCGGCAGCAGCTATGCCGGCGGCTACGCCGCGGCCGGCGCGCTGTTGGGGTGTGGCAGCCCGCCGGACGCCGTGTTCTGCGCCGGCGATGCAATCGCCCTTGGCTTCATGGATGCTGTTCGCCGCGACGCGGGGCTTTTGATCCCAGATCGGATCTCCGTTGTCGGCTTTGATGACATGCCGATGGCGTCTTGGACAAGCTATGAACTCACCACCGTTCGGCAGCGGATCGAGGCGATGGCGGACGCGGCCATTGACCTCTTGCTTTTGGAGGACGCCAATGATTGGGGCCGGCCGACGAAGCGCCTAGTGCCGGGAGACCTCATCATCCGCCGCTCGGCGCGGATCGCTCTGTCCTCCGTAGAAGGCACCCGGTGAGCCACTTGCGCCCACAGTGTCAGAGACGGTTTGCCCCCGGTTCCCTTTCCTCCAGCACCTCGACGGTGATGCCCTTGCGCTTCAGTCCGGCGAGGAAGCCGCGCACGGTGTGCGACTGCCAGCCGGTGGCGTCGATGATCTGGGCGATCGTCGCACCCTCGGGACGGCGCAGCAGGGCGAGCACCGCCTCCTGCTTCGTGCCCTCCCGCGGCTTGCGCGGCGCGCCGGGCTCGCGGCGGGCATGCGTGCTGCCGGCGAGTGCCGTGCGGAGCCCATCGATCGCCTCCGTCAGGCCGTAGCGCTGGTTCTCCTCGTCGTCCCAAGCGTCGAGCACCGCCTGCGCGGCGGCGCGCAGGCCGGCCCGCGTTGGCGCCGTCGTGGCCGCGGGGCGCGCCGTCTCGTCTGCCGCGGGGGTGGTCGCGGCGGGGGCGTCCTCCGCGCCCGTGGGCGCCGTGTGGACGTCGTCTGGCGGGTTGTTGTCCGGACCATCGATCAGGAACGGATCGACCCCGGCGCGCACGTCCTTCGGCAGATCCTCGTCGTAGGGAGACTCGTCATCGACGCCGATCGCCGCAAGTCCGGACGGCGTGATCGCGTACTCGGTCATGCCGAGTTCCGTCTTCGCCTTCAGCACCTCGGGGTCCGGCGACACGCCGGTCAACTCGGCGAGCAGGCCGCGCTTCACCAGCGCGGCACACACCTTCTGCAGCGACGCGCCGGGCAGCCGCTTGTGCTTCGTCACCAGCTTGTCCTCGCGCGCGGCGGCGGCGCTCAGGACCATCAGGTGGGTATCAGTGAGGGTCATTGATCGGGGCTCCTGTTCGGGGAGCGGCCCTGTGCCGCCCCCTACTGCCCCGAGCCCCGCGGACCAGAGGCCCGTCGGGGCGGTGGGCGAGGAGGCGCGCGCTACGCGGCGTATTCGCCGCGGCGGTGGTAGGCGTCGGTGATGTGGCGGAGGCGGGCGTTCCAGTCCTTCAGCATCTCGGCGTGCTCCCAGAGCACCGCCTCGGGGTCGGCGCCGAAGTGGTCCGCGCCCATCTGCTGGAGCTCCGCCACCAGGGCATCGAACTCCGCCTTCGCGGCCATGAAGGCCTCCAGGCTCCGCTGCTGGTTGGCGGCGGCGCGGGCTTCGGTCCGGGGCATCGTCATCTCCGTCTGGCGGGGGCCAATCCCCTGCGCGTGACGGACCATTCGCGCTGTGCCGCGCGTGAGCCAAGCGGACGGCGCGATCCGATGATTGCGATGATCAGGCCGTGTTGATCACATCATGATCGTTGCCGCGCATGGCCGCGACGTCGGAAAAGACCCGGTCCTCCCCCGCCAGCACGGCAGCCTCGCCCGTCACCTCCTGCCAGCGCTCCACCGTGACGTCGCAGTAGCCGGGGTCGATCTCCATCGCGAAGCAGGCCCGCCCGATCGTCTCGGCGGCGATGATGGTGCTGCCGCTGCCGCAGAACGGCTCGTACACCGCGTCCCCCGGCCGGGTGTTGTTCAGCATCGGTCGGCGCATGCAGTCCACCGGCTTCTGCGTGCCGTGCACGGTGGCGAGATCCTCGGCGCCATTGCCGATCGACCACAGCGTGGTCTGGTCGCGCGCGCCCTGCCAGTGGCCGGTCGCACCCTTGCGCACCGCGTAGAGGCACGGCTCGTGCTGCCAGTGGTAGTCGCCGCGACCGAGCACCAGGCGCGGCTTGGCCCAGACGATCTGGCTGCGGATCGCGAAACCCGCGGCCTCGAGGCTCTCGATCACGGTGCGCGCGTGCACGCCCGCGTGCCACACATACGTGACGTCGCCGGGGAACAGCGACCAGGCCTCGCGCCAATCGGCGCGGTCGTCGTTGGCGACACGGCCGGTGCGCAGCGTTGCCGACACACCCGCCTCGTTCCGCCAGGACGGGTCGTACTCCACCCCGTAGGGCGGGTCCGTGACCATCAGGTGCGGCTGCACGCCGGCCAGCAGACGTGCGACGTCGCCGGCATTGGTGGCATCGCCGCACAGCAGTCGATGCCGCCCGAGCAACCAGAGATCGCCGGGACGCGTCACCGGCTCGGTCGGCGGCTCCGGCGCGGGCGCATCGAGGTCGTCCTGCGCGAGGTCGCCCCCGGTCTCCGATGCCAGGTTGGCGAGCAGCCGGTCGAGCTCGATGCCGGAGAAGCCGAGCACGTCGAGATCGACCACCGCCTCGTCCCGGATGCGCGCGATCTCGGCGGCGAGCAGCGCTTCGTCCCAGCCGGAGTTGAGCGCGATCTGGTTGTCGGCGAGCCGGAGCGCGCGCGCCTGTGCGGGCGAGAGATGCCCGAGCCGCAGCGCCGGCACGGTGGTAAGGCCAAGCTGGCGCGCCGCCATCACCCGGCCGTGGCCGGCGATCAGCACGCCCTCGGCATCGACCAGCACCGGATTGACGAAGCCGAACTCCGCGATCGAGGCGGCGATCTGCGCCACC
>NZ_JBHYDW010000188.1:0-6968 GCF_051860475.1 Elioraea sp.
CCGCACCACGCGCAAGGACACCCGGACCAAGCGGTGGGTGAGCCGGATCGCCAACGCGGTGCGCGCCCGGCTGCTCGGCGACGCGACCCCCGACACCGGCTGCGGGCTGAAGGTGTTCCGCCGCGCCGACTTCCTCGACCTGCCGCGGTTCGACCACATGCACCGCTACCTGCCGGCGCTGTTCCTGCGCGCGGGCGGGCGGGTGCGGAGCGTGCCCGTGCACCACCGCCCGCGGTTGCGGGGACAGTCGAACTACGGCGTGCTCGACCGGCTGGGGGTCGCGCTGTTCGACCTGATCGGCGTGATCTGGCTGCAGCGTCGCGGGCGGCGCCCCGAGCTGGAGCCTGACGAGGCGCCGTGAGCGGGACCGCGGCACGGCGCCGCGCGGCCCTCCTCCGGCTCGTGGTGCTGGCGGCCGGGCTGGTGGCTGGCGGGCTGATGCTGCGCGAGGTCGGTCTCACGCCCGATGCCGGCTGGGTGGAGCACTGGGTCCGCGGCCGGGGTTTGCTCGGCGACCTCGTGTTCATCGCGATCGGCGCGGCGGCGACCGCGGCCGGGGTACCGCGCCAGGGAGTGGCGTTCCTCGGCGGCTACGCCTTCGGCGCGCTGGAGGGCACGATCGTCGCCCTGGCCGCGCAGGTGGTCGGCTGCGCGCTCTCCTATGGCTGGGCGCGGCTGGTCGGACGCGGCTGGGCCGAGCGCCGGCTCGCGGGACGGTTCGGCCACCGGCTGCGCCCGCTCCGCGACGCTCTGGCGGGCAGCCCGTTCGGCGCCACGCTGGCCCTGCGGCTGCTGCCGGTGGGCAACAACCTTGCCCTGAACCTGCTGGCCGGGATGGCCGCGATCAGCCCGCTGCCCTTCCTCGCCGGCTCGGCGCTGGGCTACGTGCCCCAGACCCTCGTGTTCGCCCTGCTCGGCAAGGGCGTGCGGGTGGACGGGGCGTGGCAGCTGGCCCTGGCGGTCGCGCTGTTCGTGGTCTCGGCCGCGATCGGTCTTGCCCTGCTGAGGCGCCACCGTGCCGGCCGGGCGATGGAGGCGGAGGGCAACGGCGGCTGAGCGAGGCGGTCTTGCGGCAGGTCATCGACGCCGCAGCTCGATCATGGCAGGAGCTACCCATGCAGACGGACGTCGCCATCATCGGCGCGGGCCCGGCAGGGCTTGCACTCGCGGTCGCTCTGAAGGGCAGTGGTCTCGACGTCACCCTGATCGAGCGCAGCCCGGAGGCAAGCCTCGCTGCGCCTGCCTTCGACGGCCGCGAGATCGCGCTCACGCACCGCTCGCAGGCGATCCTGCGCGACCTCGGCGCCTGGGACCGCCTGACCGAGACTGAGATCGCCCCACTCGGCGAGGCGCGGGTGATCAATGGCGCCTTCCCGCTCGCGCTCCGCTTCGCGCCGCCCGCGTCCGGCGAGCCGCTCGGCCGGCTCGTGCCGAACCACGCGATCCGGCGGGTGCTGTTCGAGACCGTCTCCGGGCCGGTGGGCACACGGCTGCTGGCCGGATGCGAGGTCACCGACCTCGCGCTGGCGGCCGAGGCAGCGCGGCTGCGGCTCGACAGCGGCGAGGAGATTGCCGCACGGCTGGTTGTGGCGGCCGATTCGCGCTTCTCGGCGGCGCGCCGGCGCGCCGGGATCGGCGCCGAGATGCTGGATTTCGGCCGCTCCATGATCGTCTGCCGGATGGCCCATGAGCGGCCCCACGATGCGACCGCGACCGAGTGGTTCGGCCATCGCCAGACCATCGCCATGCTGCCGCTGCATGGCGCGGCCTCCTCGGCCGTGCTGACTCTCGCGCCCGACGAGGCGGCGCGGATGCTGGCGCTCGATCCGGAGTCGTTCGGCGCGGAGGTGGCGCGGCGCTACGAACGGCGGCTCGGTGCGATGCGGCTGATCAGCACCCGCCATGTCTATCCGCTGGTTGCCGTCTATGCCCACCGCTTCGCCGGGCGCCGCTTCGCCCTGCTCGGCGACGCGGCGGTGGGAATGCATCCGGTGACCGCGCACGGGTTCAATTTCGGGCTGTCGGGCGCCGTGCTGCTGGCCGCGGAACTGAGGCGTGCCGTGGCGCGCGGCATCGATCCTGGGGCGAGCGGTGCGCTGTCGTACTACGCTTCGGCGCATCGACGGGCGACGCTGCCACTGTTCCTGGCTACCAACGCGGTCGCCCGGCTCTATGGCGACCACCGTGCCCCGGCGCGGCTCGCCCGTGCGGCGCTGATCGGCGCGGGTGCGGCGCTGCCGGTGGTCCGCCGGGCGATCGTCGCCCGGCTGATGGATGCGCGCCCCGCGCTCAGTGCAGGCTGAGCTGCCCGCCGGCGTAGCGGAGCTCGGCTGGACGGACGAGCGCGGCCGAGGCCACCCTGACCGAGTGCAGCTTGCCATCCAGCTCGCGCTGCCAGAAGGCAAGGAAGCGGCTGAGTTCCGGGAAACCCGGGGCAAGGTCGAAATCCTGCCAGATGTAGGTCTGCAGCAGCCCGGGATGATCGGGCAGGTGGTAGAGGATCTGCGCGGTGGTCAGCCGATACCCCATCAGCTGCCGTTCGATCACGGAACCGGACATCCTAGTCTGTCTCCTCCATGGCGGGTTGCCCGCCGGTGACCGGTTTCTCCCCCTCCATGCGCTGAATCATGCCACACGGTTGCTGGCAGGAGAACTAAAAACGAGCGATTTCAGATAGTTGGCAGCGTCTTGCCGCGAGTGCTGCCAGTCTTGACTTGTGCGCTGGGCTCGCCTAGATCGTTGGCACTCCTCGGGAGGGAGTGCTAGCAGCGATGCGTGGCGGCCTCTCGGCCGGGGGGATTCCCAACTTCCAGGGCCATCTACGGAGACATCCGATGAAGTTCCGTCCCCTGCACGACCGGGTGGTGGTGCGGCGTATCACTGCCGAGGAGAAGACCTCCGGCGGCATCATCATCCCTGACACCGCGAAGGAGAAGCCGATGGAGGGCGAGATCGTCGCCGTCGGCCCCGGCGGGCGCAACGAGAAGGGCGAGCTCGTGAAGCTCGACGTGAAGGAAGGCGACCGGGTGCTGTTCGGCAAGTGGTCCGGCACCGAGGTCAAGATCGACGGCGAGGAGCTGTTGATCATGAAGGAGAGCGACATCATGGGGATCGTCGAGATCCCTGCCGCGCGCAAGAAGGCCGCCTGAACGCTCCCTGATCCCCGAATCCCTGAACAGAACGAAGGTGTGAGGACATGCCTGCAAAGGACGTGAGGTTTGGCGCGGATGCGCGCACGCGCATGCTGCGCGGCGTCGACATCCTGGCCGATGCCGTGAAGGTGACGCTCGGTCCCAAGGGCCGCAACGTCGTGCTCGACAAGAGCTTCGGCGCGCCCCGGATCACCAAGGACGGCGTGACCGTCGCCAAGGAGATCGAGCTCGCCGACAAGTTCGAGAACATGGGCGCGCAGATGGTGCGCGAGGTGGCCTCGAAGACCAACGACGTCGCCGGTGACGGCACCACGACGGCCACCGTGCTCGCGCAGTCGATCGTGCGCGAGGGCGCGAAGGCGGTCGCGGCCGGGATGAACCCGATGGACCTGAAGCGCGGCATCGACAAGGCCGTCGGCTCGATCGTCGAGGAGCTCAAGAAGAAGTCGAAGAAGATCTCGACCTCCGCCGAGGTCGCCCAGGTCGGCGCGATCGCAGCCAACGGCGAGCGGGATATCGGCGAGATGATCGCCAAGGCGATGGAGAAGGTCGGCAACGAGGGCGTGATCACGGTCGAGGAGGCCAAGGGCATCCAGACCGAGCTCGACGTCGTCGAGGGCATGCAGTTCGACCGCGGCTACGTCTCTCCGTACTTCATCACCAACGCGGAGAAGATGACGGCCGAACTCGACAATCCCTACATCCTGATCCACGAGAAGAAGCTCTCGGGCCTGCAGCCGATGCTGCCGCTGCTCGAGGCGGTGGTTCAGTCGGGCAAGCCGCTGCTGATCGTGGCCGAGGATGTCGAGGGCGAGGCGCTCGCCACGCTGGTGGTGAACAAGCTGCGCGGCGGGCTCAAGGTCGCGGCCGTCAAGGCGCCTGGCTTCGGTGATCGCCGCAAGGCGATGCTCGAGGACATCGCGATCCTCACCGGCGGCCAGGTGATCAGCGAGGATCTCGGCATCAAGCTCGAGAACGTCACGCTGAACATGCTCGGCAAGGCGAAGAAGGTGCTGATCGAGAAGGAGAACACCACAATCGTCGAGGGTGTCGGCAAGAAGTCCGACATCCAGGGCCGCTGCAACCAGATCAAGGCGCAGATCGAGGAGACCACCTCGGACTACGACCGCGAGAAGCTGCAGGAGCGGCTGGCGAAGCTCGCCGGCGGCGTGGCCGTGATCCGCGTCGGCGGCTCGACCGAGGTCGAGGTGAAGGAGCGCAAGGACCGCGTCGACGACGCGCTGCACGCGACCCGCGCGGCCGTCGAGGAGGGGATCCTGCCGGGTGGCGGCGCCGCACTCGCGCGCGCGACCGCGATCCTGGGCAAGATCAAGGTCGAGAACGACGATCAGCGCTTCGGCGTCGACATCGTCAAGCGTGCGATCACCAGCCCGCTGCGCCAGATCAGCGAGAACGCGGGCGAGGACGGCGCGGTCATCCTCGGCAAGGTGCTCGACAACGACGACTACAACTGGGGCTATGACGCGCAGGCGGGCGAGTTCAAGGACCTCGTCAAGGCCGGCATCATTGACCCGACCAAGGTCGTGCGCACCGCGCTGCAGGATGCGGCCTCGGTTGCCTCGCTGCTGATCACCACCGAGGCGATGGTGGCCGAGCGTCCGGAGAAGAAGGCCCCGGCCGGTGGCCCGCCGGGTGGCGGCATGGGCGACATGGACTTCTGATCGGCTGTGCCGATCGGCGACGTCTGATCGCCCGTCTACCGCTGATGTGCGGGGGGCGCCCTTCTGGGCGCCCCCCTTTGTTTTGGCGCCACGACGCCAGCACGGATTATCCTTGACCCGCGGGCTCCGACCTGCGCCTATCGCCCCTGCAATCGTGCGTTTCGCTTGCCTTGGCTTGGCTCTCCGGCACCCCCGGGCGTCTTCGGCCCTCGCTTCCGAAAAACCCGGTTGTCCAGACGCGGTGCGATCGTCTCACCGCGTGACGTGCTGTGAAGGAGGGCCACATGGCCACAGGCACCGTGAAGTGGTTCAACGCGACCAAGGGCTTCGGCTTCATCGTTCCCGATGCGGGCGGCAAGGATGTGTTCGTGCACATCACCGCCGTGCAGGCGGCAGGCCTCCAGGGGCTGAACGAGGGCCAGAAGGTCAGCTACGAGGTCAGCATGGAGCGCGGCAAGGCGGCCGCCGGGATGCTGCGCGCGCTCTGAGCGCGCGCCATCCGGTCCACGCGATCGGAGGGGCCGCCCCGCAGGGGGCGGCCCCTTTATCGTTTTGGCTTGACCCTCACCGGCAGGGGCGTGTTCCCTGGATGCGCAATCGTGCGTTTGGCTTGACTGACCTCGCCTCCTCTCTGGCTTCCGGGCTACCGAGCGGCTGATGGCTTTCTCTCCGGACCCGGTTGTCCGCCGCGCCGCGGCGGTGCTTGGCAGCAGAGGAGGGCCGCATGGCCACAGGTACTGTGAAGTGGTTCAACGCCACCAAGGGCTTCGGGTTCATCGTGCCCGACCAGGGCGGCAAGGACGTGTTCGTGCACATCACTGCGGTGCAGGCGGCAGGCCTGACCGGGCTGAACGAGGGTCAGAAGGTCAGCTTCGAGGTGAGCATGGAGCGCGGCAAGCCCGCCGCGACGAATCTCCGCGCCACTTGAGCGCACGCTGATCCGCGCGGGCCGCATCCGCGAGGGTGCGGCCCTTTCGTTTGCGTGCATTCCGGGCGAGGCTCGCCGCATGTTCGATCTCCCTGCACTCGAGGCCGCCGCCGCGCTCGTCCACAGCCACATGCCGCCGACACCGCAGTATCGGTGGCCGCTGCTTGCCGCGCGGACGGGATGCGAGGTGTGGGTCAAGCACGAGAACCACACACCCACCGGCGCCTTCAAGCTGCGCGGCGGGCTCGTCTATCTGGAGCGGTTGAAGCGCGAGCGTCCCGATTGCCCCGGCATCGTCTCGGCCACGCGCGGCAATCACGGTCAGTCGCTCGCCTATGCAGGCGCGCGGTTCGGCGTGCCCGTCACGATCGTCGCCCCGCACGGCAACAGTGTGGAGAAGAACGCGGCGATGCGGGCCTTCGGCGCCACACTCGTCGAGCACGGGCGCGATTTCGACGAGGCACGCGAGCACGCCGAGGCACTCGCGGCCGAACTCGGACTGGAGTTCGCCCCCTCCTTCGCACCCGACCTGGTGAAGGGGGTCGCGACCTACGCGCTCGAACTGTTCCGTGCCGCGCCGAAGCTCGATGCGGTCTATGTGCCGATCGGACTTGGCTCAGGGATCTGCGGCCTGATCATGGCGCGCGACCTGCTCGGGGTCTCCACCGAGATCGTCGGCGTGCAGAGCACCGCGGCGAACGCCTATGCGCTGTCGCTTGCGGCGGGGCACGTCGTGCCCACCAATAGCGCCGACACGTACGCCGACGGCATGGCGACGCGCATTCCGGATCCGGGCGCGTTCGAGTTCATCCGTCGAGGTGCCGCGCGCATCGTCGAGGTGACCGACGACGAGGTGGCCGAGGCGATCCGCATCTACTGGAACGACACGCACAATCTTGCCGAAGGCGCCGGGGCCGCACCGCTGGCCGCGCTGCTTCAGGAGCGCGAACGGATGCAGGGCAGGCGCGCCGGCGTGATCCTGTGCGGCGGCAACATCGATCTCGCGCTGTTCCGTTCCTGGGTCCTGGGAACGCCATGACCGACACGATCCTGATCCGCAATGTCCACCCGCTGGGTGGCGCCCCCGCCGACATCCTGATCGCGCACGGCCGCATCGCCGCGATGGGCACGGGCCTCGCGGCTCCCTAGGGCGCGGTCGAGGAGGATGGTGCCGGCGCGCTCGCCCTGCCGGGCCTGATCGAGGGC
>NZ_JBHYDW010000189.1:0-6865 GCF_051860475.1 Elioraea sp.
GCGGTGCCGGACGCCGCGCTCATCCCGGTGGACCACGCCGGCGTGGTCGAGCGCGCCGCGCTGGAACGCGCGCTCGCCGCCGATGCGCGCCCGGCGGTGGTCGCGGTGATGCTGGCGAACAACGAGACCGGCACGCTCCAGCCGATCGGCGAGGTCGCGGCGGTCTGCCGGCGCTTCGGCGCGCGGCTCCATGTCGATGCGGTGCAGGCGCCGGGGCGGCTGCCGCTCGGCGACCTCGGCGCGCTTGGGGCCGACACGATCGCGCTTTCGGCGCACAAGGCGGGTGGACCGAAGGGCGCGGGCGCGCTGCTGCTGGCCGCGGGCTGGTGGCCGGGGCCGCTGATCCGCGGCGGCGGGCAGGAGCGGGGCATGCGCGGCGGCACCGAGCCGCTGCCCGCGATCGCCGGATTCGCCTCTGCGGCCAAGGCCGCCGAGGCGTGGCGTGCGTCGGGCGGGGCGGCACGGCTGACGGTGCTGCGCGACGCCATCCTCGCCGGTCTGGCCGGGCGCGTGCCGGCCGCGGTGCCGATCGCCATGGGTGCGCCACGCCTGCCCAACACGGTCTGCGTCGCGCTGCCAGGAGTGGCCGCCGCGACCCAGGTGATGGCGCTCGACCTCGCCGGCGTGGCGGTCTCGGCCGGCTCGGCCTGCTCGTCGGGCAAGGTGGCGGAGAGCCACGTGCTGCGCGCCATGGGGCTTGGCGCCCTCGCCGGAAGCGCGATCCGCGTCAGTCTGCCGTGGGACGCGCCCGACGACGCGGCGTCGCACTTCCTCGACGCCTACGCGGCGATGGCAGCCCGGCTCGCGCGCATGGTTGAACCCGCGCCCGCCTGACGCGACATCCCGGGCATGGACACGCCCGCGCCCCGCAACCGCCCGGTCTATCTCGACAATCAGGCGACCACGCCCTGCGATCCGCGTGTCGTCGCGTCGATGCTGCCGTTCTTCACCGAGCGCTTCGGCAACCCCCACAGTGCCGAGCACCGCATGGGCCGGGACGCCGAGGCGGCGGTGGAGCAGGCGCGCGCACAGGTCGCCGCGCTGATCGGCGCCGAGCCGCGCGAGATCGTGCTGACCTCGGGTGCCACCGAGTCGAACAACATCGCCATCAAGGGCGCGGCCCGGTTCGCGCGCGCGCACGGCTCGGCGCGGACCCGGGTGATCACGGTGGCGACCGAGCACAAATGCGTCCTCGAGAGCGTCGCCGACCTCGCCGCGGAAGGGTTCGAGCCGGTGTTCCTGCCCGTGCGGCCCGACGGGCTGCTCGATCCGGAGACGCTCGCAGCAATGGTCGATGACCGCACGCTGCTGGTCAGCGTGATGGCCGTGAACAACGAAATCGGCGTGGTGCAGGATCTCGCGACCCTGGTGCCGATCGCCAAGCGGGCGGGCGCCCTGTTCCATACCGACGCGGCGCAGGCGGCGGGCAAGATCCCGCTCGATGTCGGTACGCTCGGCGTCGATCTGCTGTCGCTCTCCGGCCACAAGCTCTACGGGCCGAAGGGGGTGGGTACGCTTTATGTGCGAAGGCGGCCGCGGGCGCGGCTGAGCCCGCTGTTCTCGGGCGGCGGGCAGGAGCGCGGGCTGCGCTCGGGCACGCTGCCGGCGCCGCTGATCGTCGGCCTCGGCGAGGCGTGCCGGATCGCCGCGGCCGAGATGGCGGAGGAGGCCGCGCGGCTCGGCGCCCTGCGTGACGCGCTGCATCGCCGCCTCGCCGAGGCGCTGCCGGGGCTCCGGCTGAATGGCAGTGCCAGCGCGCGCATCGCCGGCAATCTCAACCTGACCTTCCCGCGCACGGAGGCGGCGGAGCTGATGGCGCGCGCGCCCGATCTCTGCGTCTCGACCGGCTCGGCCTGTTCCTCGGCCGAGGTGGAGCCCTCTTACGTGCTGCGCGCGCTCGGGCTCACCGACGCCGAGGCAGCGCGCACCTTGCGGATCGGGCTCGGGCGCTTTACCTCGGCCGCCGACATCGACTACGCGGCGGCCGCGCTGATCGCAGCGCATGAGGGCCTGGCGGCCGCCTGAACGACGGGACGTGGCATGCCGAAGATGACCTTCATCGAGCGCGACGGCACGCATCGCGAGGTGGATGCGCCGCTGGGGCTCTCCGTGCTCGAGATCGCGCATCGCCACGGCGTCGATATCGAGGGCGCGTGCGAGGGCTCGCTCGCCTGCTCGACCTGCCACGTGATCGTCGATCGGACGTATTTCGAGCTGCTCCAGACCCCGACCGAGGACGAGGAGGACATGCTCGACCTCGCCTTCGGGCTGGAGGAGACGTCCCGGCTCGGATGTCAGATCGTCATGACCGAGGAGCTGGACGGGCTGGTGGTGCGGCTGCCCAAGGCGACGCGCAACGCGATGAAGGATTGAGCGCGTGGATGCGATTGCCGTGCCGGGTACGCTGTTCGCCCGACTGCGCGAGGCCGCGCGCCCGTCCTGGGAGGCCTATGTCGCCCATCCGTTCGTGCGGGGACTGACGGACGGGTCGCTGCCCGAGCCGGCATTTCGCCGCTATCTCATGCAGGACTATCTGTTCCTGATCCATTTCGCGCGCGCCTACGCGCTGGCGGCGTTCAAGCACGCGACGGTGGCGGATATCCGCGGGGCGGCGGCGACGCTGAACGCGCTGATCGACCACGAGATGCGGCTGCACGTGCAGTACTGCGCCGGCTGGGGCATCGGCGAGCCAGCGATGGAGGCCGAGCCCGAGGCCGAGGAGACCATGGCCTACACGAGGTACGTGCTCGAGCGCGGGCTTGCGGGCGACGTGCTGGATCTGGAGGTGGCGCTGGCGCCGTGCGTGATCGGCTATGCCGAGATCGGCGCGCGCATGGCCTCCGACCCGGCGCTCAAGCGCGAGGGCAATCCGTATCGCGCCTGGCAGGAGATGTACGGGGGCGCGGAGTTCCAGGGCATCGCGTTGGAGGCGATTGCGCGGCTCGATCGGCTCGGTGCGGCGCGCGGCGCCGAGGCGCGCTGGGGCGAGCTGGTGCGGACCTTCGAGGCGGCATGCCGGCTCGAGGCCCGCTTCTGGCAGATGGGGCTGGACGAGGCGCGGTAGTGCGGGGGGTGTGGGGGACCAGCGTGGTCCCCCACCTCGTTTCTTCGGGCTGCGTGCGGTGGCGGTCGCGCACGGTCATCCGCGCGCCGCCCGCAGCGCCTCCTCGGGGCTGATCCGGCCGTCATACAGCGCCCGGCCGACGATCACGCCCTCGATCCCGGCCTCGGCCCGCGCGCGCACGGCGGCGATGTCCTCGACCCGCGCGACGCCGCCGGAGGCGATCACTGGCGTGGTCAGCGCCCAGGCGAGATCCTCGGTCTGTTCGAGATTGAGCCCCGCCAGCATGCCGTCGCGCGAGATGTCGGTGAACACGATCGCCGCCACGCCTGCGTTCTCGAACGCGAGCGCGAGGTCGAGGGCGCGCATGGACGTGGTCTCGGCCCAACCCTCGGTGGCGACATATCCGTCGCGCGCGTCGATGCCGACGACGATCCGCCCCGGGAACGCCCGGCACGCCTGGCGCACCAGTTCCGGGTTCTTGGCCGCCGCACTGCCCAGGATCACCCGCCGAACCCCGCCGGCGAGCCAGCGCTCGATCCCGGCCATGTCGCGGATCCCGCCGCCGAGCTGCACCGGGATGCTCACCGCCGCGAGGATCGCCGAGACCGCGCCGGCATTGGCGCTGCGGCCCTCGAACGCACCGTTCAGGTCAACCACGTGCAGCCAGTCGAACCCGGCCTCCTGCCAGGCGCGCGCCTGCGCGGCCGGGTCCTCGGCATAGACGGTCGCCTCGCTCATCTCGCCGCGGCGGAGCCGGACGCACACGCCGTCCTTCAGGTCGATCGCCGGATAGACCGAGATCGGCGTCACGGGCCCTTGGGCCGCCGCGCGGTCGGTGCGAGACGCTTGAAGTAGAAGTGGCCGGCGATCACCCGGCCACCGACCTGGGCATAGGCCGGGTGCGTGCCCCAGCGGACGAAGCCGGCCGCCTCGAACAGGTGGATGGCGGTCTCCTGGGTCTCGCGCACGTCGAGGTTGAGCACGCGCACGCCGATCGCGGCGGCGTAGTCCTCCACCCGCCGGATCAGTAGCCGTGCGAGCCCGTGGCCGCGCGCGTAGGGCGCGATGAAGAAGTGCATCAGCTGGCCCGAGAAGGCCTGTGCCTCGTTGTTGCGCGGCGGGCGAACGAGCTGGGCCGCGCCGACGATGGTGCCGTCGAGCCGGGCGACGAACAGACTGCGCTCGGGCACCAGCAGCACGCCGCGGAAGTAGCGCGCGAGCGTGTCGCGCGGCTGCGGCTTCACCCAGCCGAACCCGCCGCCGTCCATGATCGCCGCGGCCGCGGCCTCGGCGAGTTCGGTCAGTTCCGCCTCGCTCAGCGACTGGGCGCGGTCGACCGCGGGCGCCGACGCGTCGGGGCGGGCGGTCGGCGTCGACGGCGCTTCGTGGTGCAGTTCCGGCGGCGGCGTCCCGCGATCGTTGCGTTCCATCATGCGCCGCCTCCTCACGGGTTCCACGCCAGGAAGTTCGCCAGGATGCGCAGGCCGGTTGCCTGGCTCTTCTCCGGATGGAACTGCACGCCCGCGACGGGGCCGCGCGCCACCGCGGCCACGACCGAGCCGCCATAGTCGGTCACCGCAATCACGTCCGTCTGGTCCCCTGCAGCCAATGCATAGGAATGGACGAAGTAGACATGGGAAGCTTGAGGAAGTCCTTCCAGAAGTGGGTGAGCCGGCTCGCGCCACGCCAGGGCGTTCCAGCCCATCTGCGGATAGGGCAGATGCGCGGCGGGGTCGTGGCCGGGCAGGTCTCGGATGTGCACCACCTCGCCGGGGACCCAGCCGAAGCCCTGGTGCACCCCGTGCTCGATCCCGCGATCGGCGAGCAGCTGCATGCCCACGCAGATGCCGAGGAACGGCACGCCGCGCCGGCGCACTGCGTCGCCCAGCACTTCAAGCATTCCCGGCACCGCGGAGAGCCCGGCGAGGCAGTCGGCGAAGGCGCCCTGGCCCGGCAGCACGATCCGGTCGGCGCGCGCGACCGTCTCGGCATCGGCGGTGACGATCACCTGCGTACTGCGCTTGGCCTCGGCGGCGACCCGCTCGAACGCCTTGGCGGCGGAGCGGAGATTGCCCGAGCCGTAATCGACGATCGCGACGCTGCCGGTCACGCCCGCGCCGCGCTCCAGGCGAGCAAGTCCGGCCGGCCGCCGTAGAGCCGCGCAAGCGCCTCGTCCTCGCCGCCCTTGGCCGCGACCACGCCGAGCAGGCGCCAGCCGCGGCGTTGCAGGGTCCAGCGCCGGAGGTCGCGCGCGTGGAACCCGACCAGCAGCTGCACCGTGAGCGCGCCGGCGGCGATCACCGCCTCGGGCAGCGCCTGGGTCGCAGCACCGAGCATCGCGCCGAGCGCGACGTAGAGCAGCAGCACCAGCCACATGCGGTTGACCAGAAACCAGAGCATCGGGAACAGGAAGGCGAGCACCGCGAAGCCCTCGCGCACGAGGATGGTGTCGTGGCCCTGGCGGACATGCACGGTCCAGACGCGCATCACCCGACCAGGCTGCCCTTGGTGGAGGGGACGCTGCCGGCCGCGCGCGGGTCGGGCTCGACAGCTTCCCGCAGCGCACGCGCGAGCGCCTTGAAGCAGGCCTCGGCGATGTGGTGGCTGTTGGCGCCGGCGCGCAGCGTCACGTGCAGGGTGATCCCCGCATTGGTCGCGAAGGCGCGGAACCATTCGACGAAGAGCTCCGTGTCCATCTCGCCGACCCTCATGGTCGGAAACGTCACATCCCAGGCGAGATAGGGGCGACCGGAGATGTCCACCGCCGCCTCGGCCAGCGCCTCGTCCATCGGCACGGTCGCGGCACCGTAGCGGCGGATGCCGCGCTTCTCGCCCAGCGCCTGCGCCACCGCCTGGCCGAGCACGATGCCGGTGTCCTCGGTGGTGTGGTGCGCGTCCACGTGCAGGTCGCCCTCGGCGGCAAGCTCGATGTCGAGCATCGAATGCCGCGCGAGTGCCACCAGCATGTGGTCGAGGAAGCCGATCCCGGTCGCGACCCTGGCGGTGCCGGTGCCGTCGAGATCGACGGTCGCGCTGATGCGCGTCTCGCTCGTCTCGCGGCGGATGGAGGCGCGGCGCGGGGGAATCATGGGCAGGGTTCTAGCGAAGCGGCGCAGCGGCGTCCACGCGGGCGGGTTGCTGCGGCGGGCGCGGCGGGCCATCTATCGGGGACCTTGGACACCTCTCCGGACAGCATGAGCACCCACGACCCGACCGGCTGGCACGGCACCACCATCCTTTGCGTCCGCAAGGCCGGGCGCGTCGCCATGGCCGGCGACGGCCAGGTGAGCCTCGGCCAGACCGTGGTGAAGGGGAACGCGCGCAAGGTGCGGCGGATCGGCGGCGGCGCCGTGCTGGCGGGCTTCGCCGGCGCGACCGCGGACGCGTTCACGCTGCTCGAACGGCTCGAAGCGAAGCTCGAGCGGTTCCCCGGCCAGCTCGAACGGGCCTGCGTCGATCTGGCGAAGGACTGGCGCACCGACCGGTTCCTGCGCCGGCTCGAGGCGATGATGGCGGTCGCCGACAAGGACCGCTCCTTCCTGCTGACCGGCACGGGGGACGTGCTGGAGCCCGAGGATGCCGTGATCGGCATCGGCTCGGGCGGGAACTACGCGCTCGCCGCGGCGCGGGCGCTGATCGATCGCGACGACATGGACGCCGAGGCGGTGGTGCGGCGGGCCATGGCCATCGCCGCCGAGAACGGCGTGTACCCCACCGCTAGGCTTACGCTCGAAGTGATCTGAAGGAAGGGTCCCGGGGGGCCATTGGCCCCCCGGAACCCCCTGGAGGGCGCGCCTCCCG
>NZ_JBHYDW010000190.1:0-6744 GCF_051860475.1 Elioraea sp.
AGCCTTGACAGCCCCTCCGGCGCACGGCAGCGGGCATTCATGCGAACGACGGCGGAGCGCGACGCGCGTCAGGACTGGCTCGCCCGCCTCGGCGCGGTGCGGCGGCCACGCCTGCTGATCGTCGCGTTCTGCCTGCTCGTCTTCCTGCCCGGGTTCGTCACGATCCCGCCCTCGGATCGCGACGAGAGCCGATTCGCGCAAGCCACCAAGCAGATGCTGGAGACGGGCGACGTCGTCGAGATCCGCTTCGGCGACGTCGCGCGCAACAAGAAGCCCGTCGGCATCCACTGGGCGCAGGCGGCGACGGTCTCGGCCGCGACCTCGCTCGGCCTCGCCGAGCGCACCGACATCTGGCCCTACCGCGTTCCCTCGCTGGCGGGCGGCGTGCTCGCGGCGCTGTTCACCTTCGCGCTGGGGCGCCACCTCGTCGGGCGGGAGGCGGCGCTGATCGTGGCGCTGATGCTGCCGGCGAGTCTCGTCGTCGTGGTCGAGACGCACATCGCCAAGACCGACGCCGCGCTGCTCGCCACGGTCGCGGCGATGATGCTGGTGTTCTCGCGCGCCGTGCTCGCGCCGGCCGCGTTCGGCAGGGCGCAGGCGGCCGGGTTCTGGATCGCGCTCGGCATCGGCGCGCTGCTGAAAGGTCCCGTCGCGCCGATGGTGGCGGCGCTCGCGGCCCTCACGCTCTGGTGGCTCGACCGCCGCGCCGGCAGGCCGCGCGACTGGCTGCGGGCGCTGCGCGCGTCCTGGGGCGTGCCGGTCGCGCTCGCCGTGGTGGCGCCCTGGGCGGTGCTGATCTGGATCGCCACCGACGGCGGGTTCTTCCTCGAGGCGCTGCGCGGCGATCTCGGTGGCAAGGTGACGGGCGCGGACGAGGCGCATGGCGGCCCGCCCGGCTACCACCTGCTGCTGGTCGCGCTGACCCTGTTCCCGATCTCGCTGATCGTGCTGCGGGCGATTCCCGCCACCTGGGCCGCGCGCACCGATCCGGTGGTGCGGGTGCTGCTCGCCTGGATCGTGCCGACCTGGCTGGTCTTCGAGCTCCTGCCGACCAAGCTGCCGCACTACGTCAGCGTGACGTTCCCGGCGGTGCTGCTGCTGGCGTCGCGCTGGCTGCTTGACCCCGCTCGCCGCGCGCCGCCGCGCTGGCTGAGCCATGTGTCGCTCGGGCTGTGGCTGCTCGCGGCGGCAATCGTCGCAGCCCTCGCGGTCGCGCTGCCGGTGGCGGCGGGCGGCGGCATCCCCTGGGGCACGCCGGTCGCGGTGATCGCCGTCGCCGCACTCGTGTGGGCGGTGCTGCGCGCGAGCGACCTACGGCGAGCGGCGGTGGCCATGCTGGTCGCGGCACCGGTGATCTACGCCGCGCTGCTGGAGGGCGTGCTGCCGCGCATCGAGCCGATCTGGATCAGCCCCCGCGTGGTCGCCGCCGCGGAGGCGCACTGGCAGACGACCGGCGACCGTCCGCCACCGGCGGAACGACCCTTCGCCACGGCCGGGTTCCACGAGCCCTCCCTGGTGTTCCTCGCCGGCACCGACACGCGGCTGGTCCGCGACGGGATCGGGGCCGCGCAGCATCTCGCCGAGCGGCCGCGCGGGCTCGCGCTGGTGCGCGACCGCTACGACGCCGCGTTCCGCGCGGAGGCCGGGCGGCTCGGTATCGCGCCACAAGCGATCGCCACCATCACGGGACTGAACTACTCGCGCGGCCAGCGCCTGACGCTGACGCTCTACGCGCGCTGAACCGGGATGTTGTCGATCAGCCTTGTCGCGCCGAGCCGTGCGGCCACCAGCAGCCGTGCGGGTGCGCCGTCGAGGCGGTCGCGCGGCGCGAGCGTCTCGGCGTCGCGCAGGTCGAGATAGTCGGGTTCGCTGAAGCCCGCCGCGACCAGCCCACGCACGGCATCTGGCCGGAGTGCGGCCATCGCCGCGCCGTCGCGCAGCCCTGCGGCCACCTCCTGCAATGTGCGATGCAAGGCAGGCGCGGCTGCGCGCTCGGCGGCTGAGAGATACGCATTGCGCGAGGACAGCGCGAGCCCGTCCGGCTCGCGCACCGTCGGCACGCCGATCACCTCGACGCCGAGCCCGAGATCGCGCGCCATGCGCCGCACCACCAGAAGCTGCTGGTAGTCCTTCTCGCCGAACACCGTCACGTCGGGCTGCACCTGGCAGAACAGGCGCGCGCACACGGTCGCGACACCGGCGAAGAAGTGCGGGCGGATCGCGCCCTCCAGCGGCTCGGTCAGGCCCGAGACCGTCACCCGCGTCGCATCGCCCGGCGGATAGATCTCCTCCACCGCGGGCGCGTACAGCACATGCGCGTCGACGCGCTCGAGCAGCGCGGCATCCGCCGCCTCGGTGCGCGGGTAGCGTGCGAAATCCTCGTGCGGCGCGAACTGGGTCGGGTTGACGAACACCGAGACGACGACCCGCTCGCAGGCCGCGAGCGCGCGCTCGACCAGCACGGCGTGGCCGCGATGCAGCGCCCCGAGCGTTGCGACCAAGCCGATCCGCGTCCCCTCGCGGCGCCACGGCGCGAGCAGCGCGCGCAGCGCCGCGGCCGTGCGGACGACGCTCAGCGCCATCCGGAGGACGGCACTGAGCCACCCGCGCGCCGGGGCGCTGCCGGGCGCGCGGCGACACCGCCGCCTCCACCACCCATCCGCCGTGCAAGCTCCTCGAGCGCTGCGACGCGGTTCTCGGTCTTCGGATGGGTCGAGAACAGGTTGTCCATGCGCGCACCCGAGAGCGGATTGATGATGAACATGTGCGCGATCGCGGGGTTGGCCTCGGCGTGGCGGTTCTCGATCCGGCGCGCGCTGTTCTGCAGGCTCACCAGCGCCGAGGCGAGCGCGCGCGGATCGCCGCAGATCTCCGCGCCGACACGGTCGGCCTCGTACTCGCGCGAGCGGCTGATCGCCATCTGCACCAGCATCGCGGCGAGCGGGGCGAGGATCAGCATCAGGATCAGCCCGATCGCCCCGAACGGGTTGTTGCGGCTTCCGCCGCCACGGAACAGGAAGCCGAACTGCGCGAGCATCGAGATCGCGCCGGCGATCGTCGCGGTGACGGTCATGATCAGCGTGTCGCGGTTCTTGATGTGCGCGAGCTCATGCGCGACCACGCCGGCCACCTCCTCCTCCGACAGATGGCGCAGCAGCCCTGCATTCACCGCCACCGCGGCGTTCGCAGGATCACGGCCGGTGGCGAAGGCGTTCGGCTGCTCCTCGTCGATCACGTAGAGGGCGGGCATCGGCAGCCCGGCGCGGCGCGCGAGCTGCTCAGTCATGGCATAGAGCCGCGGCGCGTCGGCCGGGCCGATCGGGCGGGCGCCTGCCATGCGCAGCACCATCTTGTCGCTGTTCCACCAAGCGAACAGGTTCATCCCGCCAGCGACCAGCAGCGCGATCAGCGCCCCGGCCTCGCCGCCGATCGCCCCGCCGATCACAACGAACAGCGCGGTCAGCCCGGCGAGCAGGATGGCGGTCTTGACATAGCCCGACATGGAGAGGGTCCCCTGACACGGATGGCGGCGAGGATATGGGAACGCGGTCCCCCTTGGCACGAGACCCGGCGCGGCTCACATCGCGGGCATGGAGAAGAGCACCGAACGGGGCACGCCGGAACCCGCCGAGGCGCCGAAGCCGCCGCCGAAACCGAAGGAGATCGGCGGGCCGAAGGGGCCGGAGCCGACCCGCTACGGCGACTGGGAGCAGAAGGGCCGCTGCACCGACTTCTGAGCCGGCCGATAGCACGTTCGGCGAACGCGCTTGGGGGTACCGGCCGGTCCAACCACATGATCTGGTTCGCTTTTTCGCCGGCGCATCAATCCCGATTCGTTCGCGCGACTCGGACCACTCCCTTGTTCGTGAAGTTTTTCCCGGCCGCGAATCGGCGCAATCCGTTCTTGCTGTGTTCGTTCTCAGACAGGAACATCATACCGCGCCGAGGCGACCCGCCATGCGCAACCAGAGCGCGAGGGCCATGTCCCAGACTGCAGCCGGCAGTTCCCGCGCCGTCCAGTAGAGCCTGTGCGCGCGCCCGATCCGTCGCCCCGCGGTCGCGCCCAGCCCTCGCGCCCTGAGCCCGGCGATCCGCAGCAGCACGACGCAGCGCGGCACGTGATAGGCGCTGGTGACGGCCAGGACGGCGGTGTCGCGCGGGATCAGCCGTGCGGCTGCGCGGACCGTATCCATGGTGTCGCGCGCGGCGGCGTCCTCAACAATCCGGCTTGAGGCGATGCCGTGGGCGCGCAGGCGCCGCGCCATTGCCGTCGCCTCGGCCGGGGTGCTGCGCCCGGGCCCGCCCGAGACCAGCACCCGGGCTTGCGGAAAGCGCCGCGCCGCCAGGGCCGCCGCCGCGATCCGGCGCGCGAGTTCGGGCGTCGGCGAGCCGTCCGGCTGCACCGGGAAGCCGAACACGACGATCCACTCGGCCACGGCGCTATCCGCCCGGCGGGGCGGCGAGCAGCAGCCGGTTCATCGCGCTCAGGCCCGCGTAGAGTGCGCCCCACTCGCGCCGCACCCGCTCCGCCGGCGCCTCGATCCCGGCCAGCACGGCGCCGAGTCGGGTGCGCCCGTCGATCCGGCGGAGCAGCGCCGCCCCCAGTGGCGGCAGCGCCACCGGCAGGGAGACGCCGTCGAGATCGAAGGCGAGCCGCCCCCCCGCCCCGGCCTGGGCGGCGAGTGCGGCGCCGTCGAGCTCGCGCAGCACGGGGATGCGGGTCTCGTCCTCCGGGTCGGGTGGCGCCCAGCCCGCGCCCGCGCGCACCGCATAGACGATGTGCACGGCCATGGTGCCCGCGGCCGCCTCGGCGAGCGCGGCCCGCTCGGCCCAGGGCAGCGTGGCGGCGCGGGCGCGGAGCCGCGGGTCGGCAAGCCACGTCGCCGGATCGTAGCGCGCGGGCTCGATCAGCGCGGTCGGCACGAGCCCCGCGCCGTCGAGCAGCGCCAGCAGGTCGGGGACCGTGTAGGCGCGGTCGCGCGCGTGCAGCAGCAGATCGACGATCCCGGCGTCGCCGCCGGCGATGTGGTCGCCGAGCCGCGCGTTGCGCGCGAGCCAGTGCTCCGGGTGCAGGCCGCGCAGGAACCGCCGTGCGGCCTCGACGCGTTCGGGCAGCGGCAGTCCGGGCGGGGCGAGGCGGCGGAGCGCGTCCTGCGCCATGTACACCCCCGTCCGTCCGTGCGGCGCATAGACCATCAGCCCCAGCCCGCCGCCCGGCGCCAGCACCGACACCAGGGCGCCGAGCGCCACCGCCGGGTCGGGCAGGTGGTGCAGCACGCCGCAGCAGTCGATGTAGTCGAAGGGCCCGAGCCCGAGCGTCGGCAGGTCGAGCAGCGAGCCCAGGACGAAGGCGACATCGGCGAGCCCGCGCGCCTCCACCCGCCGGCGCGCGATTGCCATCGCGGCGGCCGAGCGGTCGAGATAGGTCACCCGCCCCGCTCGCCCGGCGCGGGCGAGCTGCGCGGCCAGCATCACGCAGGCATCGCCCGTGCCGCCGCCGGCGATCAGCGCCTTCAAAGGCCGGCCGGGGTCGCGGCGCGCGCCGAACACCCAGTGGTCGATCTCGGCCAGATGCGAGGGGCTGCCGACCACCAGCCGCTTCGCCTCGTCCCTGGCGTCGCGCGCGGGGTATGGGTAGGCCTCGTACTGGTCGGCGACGAGCGCGTCGGCCAAGTCGTGGGACCGCTGGTCCGTCATCGGGGAAGCCTTGTCATGGAGACCGCGCGCGGCTGGTTCGGCATCGGCATGGAGGGGGTGAGCAAGCCCGGCAATGCCGGCGCGCTGTTCCGCACCGCCCACGCCTTCGGCGCGTCCTTCCTGTTCACGGTGGGCGACAGCCCCGGCATCGCGGCGACGCGCGCGACCGACACCTCGGACGCCACGCGCCATGTGCCGTTCTACCGGTGGCCGTCGGTCGAGGCCATGGCCCTGCCGCGGCTCTGCCGGCTGGTGGGGGTGGAGCTGACCGAGGAGGCCGTGCCCCTGCCGTCGTTCCGTCACCCGCCGCAGGCGGCCTATGTGCTGGGCCCCGAGCGGGGCAGCCTCGGCCCGGCGATGCTCGCGCGCTGCGACTTCATGGTTCGCATCCCGACCCGCTTCGCGATCAACCTGGCGGTGGCCGGCGCGCTCGTGATGTACGACCGCTGGGTGGCGATGGGCCGCTTCCCGCCCCGCCCCGTCGCCTCCGGCGGACCGGGCGAGGCCGAGCCCCCGCCCGCGCATGGCCGCCCGCGCTTCCGCCGCGGCACCCCGGCCCTGCTGCGTGGCGAGGACACGTGAGCGTCGCTTGAGGCGCGCCGCTGCGGCCCGTATGTATCGGCCCATGATGCGCGCCCTGATCCTTCCGCTCGCCCTTCTCGCGGCCCAGCCCGCGCTCGCCCAGCAGGCCGGCCCGACCGCGATCGGCCAGTTCCAGGACTGGCAGGCGGCCACCCTCACGGAGGGCGGCGGCAAGGTCTGCTACGCCTTCGCCCGCGCCGGGCGGAGCCAGCCCGCCATCGCCAATCGCGGCGAGGTCGTGCTGACGGTGACCCACCGTCCCGGCAGCCGCGACCAGGTGGCCGTCCGGGCCGGCTACACCTACCCCTCCGGCGCCGAGCCCGCGGGAACGGTCGAGGCGGCGGCCGGCAATGTGAGTCTGGCGTTCTTCACCGCCGGCGACGCTGCCTTTGCGCGCGATCGCGCCGAGGCGATCCAGGGCTTCCAGCGCGGCCGCGCGCTGCGCGTGCAGGGGCCGGGTCCGCG
>NZ_JBHYDW010000191.1:0-6707 GCF_051860475.1 Elioraea sp.
CACGCGCCGCCTGCGCCAGCACCGTTTCGGCCTCGGCGAGCAGCGGCCGCGACCAGCGCCGGGTGTCCTGCGCATCGAGCGGCACGTAGCGTCCGTCCGCGCCGCGGCGCGCCTGCCGCCGCGCCTCGCAGAACAGCACGAGCGCGAGCAGGCCGAGCGCCTCGGGCTCGTCAGGCAGCAGCGCGGTGATCACGCGCGCAAGCCAGACGCCCTCGCGCGCGAGATCGCCCGGCCCGCCGCCGCGCGGCAGGTCGTCCCAGGCGAGGCCGTAGCAGGCATAGACGGCATCGAGCACCGCACCGAGCCGTGCAGGCCACTCCGCGCGATCGGGGACGGCGAAGGGCACGCCCGCATCGCGCAGCCGTGTCTTGGCGCGCGACAGCGCCTGGCCCATCGCGGCAGGGGTGAGGCAGAACGCGCCCGCGATGCGCGCGGCGTCGAGGCCGAGCACCACCTGGAGCATCAGCGGCGCGCGGATCGCCTCGGCAATCGCCGGATGGGCGCAGGCGAACAGCAGGTCGAGCCGGCGATCCGGCACCGGCTCCGCCTCCGGCAGCGCGGCTTCGCCGGCGAGCAGATCGAGGACCGGTTCGGCATCAAGACGGACGCGCGCGCGGCGGCGGGCATCGGCGAGGCGCCGGCGCGACGCCGTCAGCAGCCATGCCTCGGGCCGCGCCGGCACGCCGTCGCGCGGCCAGGCGACGAGCGCGGCGGCAAGCGCCTCGGCGAGCGCGTCCTCGGCCGCGGCGACGTCGCGCGTGCGCGAGGCGAGCCAGGCGAGCAGGCGGCCGTAGCTCGTCCTCGCCGCCTGCTCCACCGCGGCGCGGGCGTCGCCCTCGATCATGCGCCCGGCGGCTTCAGCACGGGGCGCAGCTCGACCCCGCCGGTTCCCGCGCAGGGCGCCCGCTCGGCCCAAGCGAGGGCGGCGTCGAGATCGGGCACCTCGATGATGAAGTACCCCGCGAGCTGCTCCTTGCTGTCGGCGAACGGCCCGTCCTAGACCTGGCGCGCGCCTCCGCGCAGCCTGAGCGTCGTTGCGGCCGAGGGTATCTCGAGCCCGTTGCCGCTGACGACGAGGCCGGACTCCTTGAGCGCCTGCACATAGGCCATCCAGGCGCCCCAGTAGGCGGAGGCACGGGCGGGATCGGTACGCGCGGCGAACTCGGCCTCGGTCTCGAAGAACGCCATCATCATCTGCATGGTCGGGGTCCTGTCGCTCTGGAAGCAGGAACGCTTCCGGCATGATGACGCATGAGGGGGCGGGTTTTCGACATCGGCGGCGATCTTTTCGTCGTGCGGCGTCCGGGCTGGATTGGCGGGGCAGCCGAGAGGAGGACAGCGATGGCACGACGCATCACCGTGGGGGCCGCCCAGCTCGGGGCGATCCAGAAGGCCGACAGCCGCAAGGTGGCGATCGACCGGATGCTGGCGCTGATGGCCGAGGGCCAACGCCGTGGCGTCGAGCTGATGGTGTTCCCGGAACTCGCGCTGACGACCTTCTTCCCGCGCCACTACGTCGAGAACCTCGACGAGGCGGATCACTGGTACGAGACCGCGATGCCCTCGAACGAGACCGCGCCGCTCTTCGAGGCAGCGCGGAAGTACCGCATGGGCTTCCATCTCGGCTACGCGGAGCTGACGCACGAGGCGGACGAGACGGGGGTGGAGCGCAAGCGTCGCTTCAACACCGCGATCCTGGTGAACCCAGACGGGCGGATCGTGCTCAAGTACCGCAAGGTGCACCTGCCCGGGCACGCCGAGTTCGACCCCGCGCGCACGGTGCAGCATCTGGAGAAGCGCTTCTTCGAGGTGGGCAACCTGGGCTTCCCGGTCGTGCGCAGCCCGATGGGACGGCGCGACGAGGGCCTCAACATGGGGATGATGATCTGCAACGACCGCCGCTGGCCGGAGGCGTGGCGGGTGATGGGGTTGCAGTCGGTGGAACTCGTGATGCTCGGCTACAACACGCCGAGCATCAACCAGGATGCCAAGGGCTGGGAGGCGCACCATCTGCGCGTGTTCCACAGCCATCTGTCGATCCAGGCCGGGTGCTACCAGAACGCCTGCTGGGGGATCGGTGTCGCGAAGGCCGGGATCGAGGACGGCGCGGAGCTGTTCGGCCACTCGATCATCGTCAACCCGCAGGGCGAGATCGTCGCGATGGCGGATACCTGGGAGGACCAGCTGGTCACCCACGACTGCGATCTCGACATGTGCCGGCTCGGCAGGACCAGCATCTTCAACTTTGCCGCGCACCGCCGCCCGGAGCACTACACGCGCATCACCTCGCAGGTCGGTGCGGTCGAGCCGCCGGTGGTCTGAGGGTTGCCGTGCCGTGTCTCCGGCGACACCGATCCTGATCGGTGTCGCCGGTCCACTCGGCTCCACCGGCCGATGGTCAGCGTGCAGGCTGGCAATGCGGATGCGCAGAGCGGTCCGTGCCCATATCGGAACGTCTAGAGCGGCGGCGGAAGTCCGACCAGTCCGGCCGCCTCGTTCACCTGCGCGACGGTGCGTGCATCCAGGGGAACGCCCGCTTCGGTGCGTCGGGCGCGGGTTTCGGCCTCGGGCTCGCCCGGCAGCATCACCGGCCGCGCAGGGTCGATCGGGGTCGCCGACGTGACCCAGGCCGCATACTCGGCGAGCGCTGCCGCGAGCCAGCCCGGCTCGGCTGCCTGCTCCACCGCGACCGCGACGATCATCAGGTTGTTGCCGCCCTGCTCATCGGTGCCGGGCGGGGGGTAGTCGGCGCCGCCGCCCGACAGCATGCCCGCGAGCAGGTCGGTGAACACGTTCAGCGCGTAGCCCTTATGGCCGCCGAACGGGATCATCGCCCCCTCCGGCGGGCCGAAATAGGCGTTCGGGTCCCGCGTCGGCCTCCCGTCCGCGCCGATCACCGCTTCGGTGGGCAGCAGCTCGCCCCTGTTGCGCGCGACCCGCAGCTTGCCGACCGCGTAGTAGGAGGTTGAGAAGTCGAGCACCACGTGCGGCGCCGGCGGGCGCGGCATGCCCATGGCGATCGGGCTCGCGCCGAGCCGCCGGCCGATCCCGCCCCAGGGTGCGATCACGCCGCCGCCAGGACGCGGGGCGTTGCAGAAGAGGATCGTGGCCATGCCGCGCGCGGCCGCCCGTTCGGCGTAGGCGCCGAGCCGCCCGACATGGCCGGCACGGCGGAGCAGCACAGTGCCCGCGCCCGACGCCGCCGCCATGCCACAGGCGCGGTCGGTCGCCGCATTGGCGAGCGGTTGGCCGAGGCCCATCGCGCCGTCCAGCACGACCAGTGCAGGCGCCTCGCGCACCACCGCCACCTCGCGTCCGGCGTGGAAGTAGCCACGCTGGAGCGCCTTCACATAGGGCAGCACGCGGATCATGCCGTGGCTGTCATGGCCGCAGAGATTGGCATCCGCGAGATGCGCCGCCACCGCCGCGGCCTCGGCGTCGGGGCAGCCGACCGCGCGGAACACCGCGTCGGCGACCGCCCGCAGCCGATCAGCCTCGAACAGGCATGTGTCGGGTCCCACTCCCTCCATCGCGCTCATCGCTACGTCGGCGCCCAGATGGGTCGGCGCTTCTCGCGAAACGCCGCGAGCCCCTCCCTGCCCTCATCCGAGGCGCGCTGCATCGCGCTGTCATACGCGAGCCAGGACATCGTGCCGGCATCGAGGGTCCAGCCCGTGGCGCCGAGCATGCTCGCCTTCGAGCGTGCGACCGCACCAGGCGCGGCCATCAGCGCCTCGTCGGCGATCTCGTCCACGCGCGCATCGAGCCGGTCGGCCGGCACGACCTCGTGCACGAGACCGATCCTCAGCGCTTCGGCCGCCCCGAAACGCTCGCCGGTCAGCCCGTAGCGACGCGCCTGACGCAGGCCGAGCGCATGCACCATGTGCGTGCTGATGGGGGTGGGCGCGACCCCGACGCGCACCTCCGTCAGGCCGAAGATCGCGCCCTCCTCGGCGACCGCGACGTCGCAGCAGCACACCACGCCCGCGCCGCCGCCGAAGCAGCCGCCACGCACCTTGGCGATCGTGATCTTGGGCAGCTCGTTCAGCATCTGCATCGTGCGCGTGGTCGCCATCGACGCGACGTAGCCGCGCTCGGGCGCGTACTCGGCCGCGCGTGCGAGCCAGGTGATGTCCGCCCCGGCCTGGAAATGCTTCCCCTGACCCGCGATCACCACGACGCGCACGGCAGGGTCGGTGGCGATCCGCGCGAGCCCGTCCTGCAGGGCCGCGAGCATCTCCTCATCGTAGGCGTTGTTCACCTTCGGGCGGTTCAGCGTGACCCGCGCGATGCCGCGCGCGTCAAGCTCCAGCAGCACCGGTGCAGCCTCGGTCATGGGTCCTCCCGCCTGGTCGCGCCATCCTGCGACGCCAGGGCGGGCGGCGAAAGGTCCCGGCGCGCGGTCCTGCTATTCGGCCGGCTGCGGGTGCGGCTGCCGCACCCCGCTGTCCAGCGCCGCCAGCCGGCGCGCGATCTCGCCCGTCGGCTTGGTCAGCGGGGCCAGCAGGAGATACAGCGCAGGGATCGCGAAAAGCGTAACGAGTGTCGCAAGCCCCATGCCCCCGATCACCACCACGCCGAGCGCCTCACGGCTTTCGGCCCCCGCCCCGGTCGCCGCCGCGAGCGGCCAGGCGCCGAGGATCGTCGCGATCGTGGTCATCAGGATCGGCCTCAGCCGCGCCACCGACGCCTCGAGCACGGCCTCGCGCACGGCGAGCCCCTGATCGCGCAGCTGATTGGCAAACTCCACCACCAGGATGCCGTTCTTCGCCATCAGTCCGATCAGCAGGATCAGCCCGATCTGGCTGAACATGTTCAGCGAGAGGCCGAGCACGAACAGCGCGAGCAGACCGCCAGTCATCGCGAGCGGTGTCGAGAGCAGGATGATGAAGGGATGAACGAAGCTCTCGAACTGCGCAGCGAGCACGAGGAATACGATCAGCAGCGCCAACCCGAAGGTGACATAGAGCGCGCTCGACCCCTCCTTGAACTCGCGGGCCTGGCCGCGCCAGGTGGTGCGCGCATCGGGCGGCAGCACCTCGGCCGCGGCCGCTTCCACCGCGTCGAGCGCCTCGCCGAGGCTGACATCCGGGGCGAGGCTCGCCGTGACCGTGATCGAGCGCAGCCGGTCCTCGCGGTTGAGCGACTGCGGCCGCGCCCGTTCGGAGACCATGATCAGGTTCGAGAGTGGGACCAGCGCGCCCGCCCCGGTACGCACGAAGATGTTCTGCAGGTCGTAGGGCGTGGCGCGATCCGCCGCCTCCGCCTGCATGATCACCTTGTATTCGTTGCCGCGCTCGACATAGGTCCCGACCTCGCGCGCGCCGAGCATGGTCTCGATGGTCCGCCCGATGGTCTGGATCGAGACCCCCAGATCGGCCGCCCGGCGGCGATCGATCTCCACCCGCATCTCGGGCTTGGTCTCCTTGTAGTCGCTGTCGATGTTGATCAGCAGCGGGATCTCGCGCAGCCGCTCCATCACCGCGTCACGCCACTGCACCAGCGTATCGTAGTCCGGCCCCTGCAGGACGAGCTGCACCGGAGTGCGGAACCCGCGCTGCCCGAGCGAACCCGGATTGACGGCGAAGGCGCGCACGCCCGGGATGGCGGCAACCTGCGGGAAGATCTCGCGTGTGAGATCCTGCTGCCTGACAGTGCGCTCGTGCCACGGCGCAAGGCGCAGGAACACATTGGCGGTGTTCGAAATCGCCGGCCGGCCGAAGCCGCCCATCGAGGCGAACACGATCACCGCATCGCCACGCTCGACATAGGGCCAGAAGATCTCCTCGACCTTGAGCACGTGCTCGCGCGTATAGGCGAACGAGGCGCCCTCGGGCGCGGTGATGGGCACCACCACGACGCCTCGATCCTCGGTGGGCGCGAACTCCTTGGGCAGCGCGACGAAAAGCGCGGCCGCCACCATCGACACCACGCCGGCCCCGGCGAGGACCAGGATCGGCGCGCGCAGCGACCGGTCGAGCGCCCAGCGGAAGCCGCGGTTCAAGGCGACGAAGGCGGGCTCGGTCCAGCGGACCAGCCGTCCGTCGCTCTCGTGTCCGCGCAGCAGCTTCGAGCACATCATCGGCGTGAGCGTGAGCGCCACGAAACCGGAAACCAGCACCGATGCGGCCAGCGCGAAGCCGAACTCCGTGAACAGTCGTCCGGTCTGACCCTCGAGGAACGAGATCGGCAGGAACACCGAGATCAGCACGAGCGTGGTCGCGATCACGGCGAATGCGATCTGGCGTGCGCCACGATAGGCCGCCACCAGCGGCTCCTCGCCCTCCTCGATGCGGCGATGGATGTTCTCCAGCACCACGATCGCGTCGTCGACGACGATGCCGATCGCCAGCACCATGCCGAGCAGGGTCAGCACGTTGAGCGAGAAGCCCAGCGCCGCCAGCGCGATGAACGAGCCGATGATCGAGACCGGGATCGCGACGGCCGGGATGATCGTCGCCCGCAACGAGCGCAGGAACAGGAAGATCACCGCCAGCACCATCGACAGCGCCACGAACAGGGCGTGGAACACCTCGTAGATCGACTGGGCGATGAACAGGCTCTCGTCGTAGCCGTAGACGATGCGGATCCCCTCCGGCAGGGCCGATTTCAGCCGCTCGATCTCCGCCTTCACGCCCTGGGCGACGGCGAGCGTGTTGGCGGTGGACTGACGCTGGATGCCCATGCCCACGCCGGTCTGGCGCATC
>NZ_JBHYDW010000192.1:0-3048 GCF_051860475.1 Elioraea sp.
GCGCCCCCGCCGCCGGGGGCCCCGGCCTTGACAGCCCCTCCGCCGCACGGCCCAACGCTGCCATGCGAACGACGGCGCAGTCTGACGGATCGGGAACACAGGCCCGCAGCGCCGCGATCGCGCTGCTGGAGACGGTGCTCGGCCGCCGCCGCACGCTCGAGGACGCGCTCGACGCCGTGACTGGGCTTGAGCCGCGCGACCGCGGCTTCACGCATCTGCTCGCCGCCACGGTGCTGCGCCGGCTCGGCACGCTCGATGCCGTGATCGAACCCTATCTGCGCCGGTCCCCGCCCGATGCCGTGCGGCATGCCCTGCGGATCGGTGCGGCGCAACTGCTGCTGCTCGGCACGCCGCCCCATGCCGCGGTCGGCGCGACCGTCGCCGCGGTGCGCGCGCTGCCCAAGGGCACGGCCTTCACCGGGCTCGCCAACGCGGTGCTGCGACGGATTGCCGCCGAGGGCGCGGCCGCGCTCGAGGGCCTCGACGGGCCCCGGCTCGACACGCCGGACTGGCTCTGGCGCGCCTGGCATGACGCCTACGGACCCGAGACGACGCGCGCGATTGCGGAGGCGCACCAGCGCGAGGCACCGCTCGACCTCACGCTCAAGCCGGGGGAGGACGCGGCTGCCTGGGCCGCACGCCTCGGCGCCGAGCTGCTGCCGACCGGCTCGCTCCGGCTTGCCACGACGAACACGCGCGTGCCCGACCTGGCGGGCTTCGCCGAGGGCGCGTGGTGGGTGCAGGACGCCGCCGCGGCGCTGCCGGCGCGGCTGCTCGCCGTGCGCCCGGGCGAGCGCGTGATCGACCTCTGCGCCGCACCCGGCGGCAAGACCGCGCAGCTCGCCGCCGCCGGCGCGCGCGTCACGGCGGTCGAACGCTCGCCTGAACGCGCCGCACGACTGCGCGAGAACCTCACCCGTCTCAGCCTCGACGCCGAGGTGATCGAGGAGGATGCGGCGACCTGGCGCCCGGCCGAGCCGGCAGATGCGGTGCTGCTCGACGCGCCCTGCACCGCCACAGGAACAATCCGGCGCCATCCTGACATCCTGCGCAACAAGCGCGCCGCCGAGATCGCGTCCCTGACCGCGATCCAGGACGCGATGCTCGCCAACGCGGCGGCGATGCTGCGGCCGGGCGGGCGGCTGGTCTATGCGGTGTGCAGCCTCCAGGCGGACGAGGGCGAGGGCGCGATCGCGCGCGCACGCCTTCCACTACGCCATGACCCGATCGCGCCGGCGGACCTCGCTGGCCTGCCGGAGGCAATCACGCGCGACGGGGTCCTGCGCACCACGCCCGCGCTCTGGCCGGAGCGCGGCGGCATGGACGGGTTCTTCGCCGCGCGGCTGATCAGGACGTGACCGTCACGCCCGCGGGCGGCAGGCTCCCTTCGTGCACGATGTGCCGCGCGGCCCAGGACGTGCCGCGGCGCAGGGCGGCCTCGATCCCCTCGCCGCGCAGCAGCGCATCGATCAGCCCGGCGGCGAACACGTCGCCCGCGCCGGTGACATCCACCACCGCGACGGGTTCCGCCGGTGCCGCGTGGTGCGACCCGTCCACCCCGTATGCGTCCGCGCCGCGCGCACCGCGCGTGACCACCACCCAGCGCAGCGCCTCGCCGCACATCGATCGGCCGAGCAGCAGCGGCTCGCCCCGCTCCTCCGGCGTGAGGTCCGCCTCCGAGGCGATCAGCACCTGCGCGGCGAGCGGGGCGCGGCCGCGCCGCGGCAGCACGCCGACCGTCAGCGCGCCCTTGGCCCAGTGCGCCGCCATGATCTTCGGCACATCCGGCGCGTGCAGCTTGGTCAGCACGGCATCGTAGCCGCCGCCGAGCAGGGCGGCGCCGTCAAGCTCCTCGGCGCGGTAGCCGCCGACGCCGACGATCGTGCGTTCGCCCGAGGGCTCGATCAGCACGAGCGCGCGCGTGGTCTCACCCGGCTTCACCTGCACGGCGGAGACGTCGAGCGCGAGCTCTTCCAGCACCGCGCGCAGCATCACGCCGTGCGGATCGTCACCCACCACGCCGGCGACCGTCACCGCGTGCCCGGCCTGCGCCAGCGCCGCCGCCGCGATCGCCGCACCCCCGCCCGGCCGTGGCCCGAGCGACCGGCCGATCGCGCCCTCGCCCGGCGTCAGCGGGCCGTCGAGCCGTATCGCCTCGTCCAGGTTCACGCCGCCGACGCAGAGGATGCGGAGCGGACGCGGCCTAGAGGATCGCGAGCGGACGCTTTCGCGCAGGCGGCGGAAAGGCCGCGTCGAGCGTGGCATGGTCTTCCTCCGTCAGACGCAGCGCAGCGGCCGCAGCGTTCTCGCGCACATGCGCAGGGTCGGCCGCCTTGGGGATCGCGATCACGCCGGGAAGGCGCAGCGTCCAGGCGATCGCGACCTGCGCCGGGGTCGCGCCGTGCCGCGCGGCGATCCCGGCCAGCGCCTTGTGGCGCAGCAGCCGTCCGCCCTGGCCGACCGGCGAATAGGCCATGATCGGAATGTGGCGCTCGGCGCACCACGGGATCAGGTCAAACTCGATGCCACGCTCGTCCACGTTGTAGAGCACCTGGTTGGTCGCGCAGGCGGCACCGCCGACCGACCAGAGCTCCTCCATGTCGGCGACGTCGAGGTTGCTCACGCCCCAGCACGCGATCCTGCCCGCGTGCTTCAGCGCCTCGAACCCCTCGACCGTCTCGGCGAGCGGCACCGAGCCGCGCCAGTGCAGCAGGTAGAGGTCGATCGTGTCGATGCCGAGCCGGCGCAGCGAACGCTCGCAGGCCGCGGCCACCGCGCGCCGCCCTGCATTGTGCGGATAGACCTTGGAGACGATGAACAGGCCGTCGCGGCGCCCCTCGACCGCCTCGCCGACCACCTCCTCGGCCCCGCCCTCGCCATACATCTCGGCGGTGTCGATCAGCGTCATGCCGAGCTCGATGCCGAGCCTGAGCGCCGCGACCTCGGCCTTGCGGGCGCGGCGATCCTCGCCCATGCGCCAGGTCCCCTGGCCGAGCGCGGGCACGCGCGTGCCGTCGGGCAGTGTCACCATGCTCGCCTCCGCCTCTG
>NZ_JBHYDW010000192.1:3058-6700 GCF_051860475.1 Elioraea sp.
CGATGCCCCGCCTGTCACGCGAGGTGCCATGCGTCTGATCCCGGCCGCGCTGGCGGCGATGCTGTTCTGCGGCACGGCGGGCGCCCAGGCGCCGACGGTGCAACGCACGACCACCGAGCGCGAGATCGGGTCCTGGCTGCTCGCGTGCAGCGCCGATCCGATCACCGACCGCACCGACTGCACGCTGCGCCACCGCCTCTGGATCGTTGCGCCCGAGGGGCGGGAGGGTCCGGGGGTGGCGCTCGAGATCATGCTGCGCGACGGCCGCGCCCTGCCGGCGGTCACTGCGCGCGGGCTGACGCTGGCCGATACGGCGCGCGGCGCGCTCGCCTTCGCCGCCCATGCCGAGCTGCGGCTCGACCAGGCGCCGGCCCTGGAGCTGCCCTGCGGGCTGGAGGGTCGCGACGCGGTGTGCCTGCCCTCGGGCGAGGTCGCCTCGCGGGTGGAGGCGTCACTCGTCGGGGCATCGCGTGCGTTGGTGCGGCTGCGCACGGCGGCGCGGATCGCCGGGAGCCATGGCGAGGTCTATGCGCTCGACCTCGCGCACACGGGCGAGGCAATCGTGGCGCTCAAGGAGCGCGGGCCGGGGTCGCCGCCGGCGCCGTCGCCGGCGCGCAGCTTCCTCGATGAGCTGGAACGGCTGATCCGCGGTCGCTGAGGCGGTCAGACGTCGCGCACCGTCGCCGGCGGTGGCACACGCGGCACCTCCTCCAGCCGATCGTCGCGCGGCGAGGGTAGGTCACGCAGCGTGCCGGCGGGAAATGCGACCGGCTGCGGGGGGACGGCGAAGCCGAGACCGGCGGCGATGAGTGCGGCGACGAGGGCGCCCAGCATGACGCGCAGTCTAGAAGAACCAGGGCGCAGCGTCGCAGGTGACGCAGCCCATCCCCATGTCGGCGCCATGGCCGCCCCGGACCTCCTCGCCGACACGATCCTGCGGCTCTGTGCCGAACGGGGCGCGGGCAGGTCGATCTGTCCCTCGGACGTCGCGCGGGCGATCGCAGGCCCCGACGAGACGCGATGGCGCCTGCTGATGCACCCGGTGCGGGAGGCTGCCTTCCGCCTTGCACGCGAAGGGCGCATCCAGGTGCTGCGCAAGGGGCGCCCGATCCCGCCCGAGCAGGCGCGCGGCGTGATCAGGCTCGCAATCGTAGCGGAATCGTGACATATTTGTTCCACCTGTGATGCGCGACACAGACGGGCGCGCAGCCCGCACGCACACTGCCTCCTGCCGGGTCAGCCCAGGAGGGCGCGATGCGCAGGATTGCAACGATGCTTGGACTGCTCGCGGCGATCGCCGGCGGGACACCGGCGCTGGCGGAACGCGATCTCGGCGTGCATCGGATCGACGGGCGAGTGAACGTGATTTGGACCGTTCGCGAAGCCGACCAGGACGGCCAGTGGATCGCCGCCTACTCGATGCTTGGCCAACTCGAACGCGCCGAGGACCACGCGGACACGCTGCTCGCGGGGTGGAACTTCCGCTGCGACGGCATCATGAGCGGCGTGGGCGAATGGATCGAGGCGGATACGGGCACGTGCCTCTTCGAGGGCGAGGCGGCGAGCCGGTTTGCCGCCGAGTTCGCCGCGGCCCCCGGTCCTTGGGCCGCGACGGTCCTGCGGATCGGCTTCTACGACGGCTCGGGCGCCTATCGTACCCTGCACGGCGAGGGCACGATCGAGCGCCTGATGCGCCTGCCCTTCGCCGCGCCCGTCGGCTGGGGTTTCGTGATCGGCGCGGTCGCCTGGAATCGCGATTAGGCCGGGATCGGACCTAGACTGGGCGGCTTCGAAGCAGAGGAGCTGCCCATGGCCGAGATCGTGTTCGCCAACCCGGCCACTCTGCCTGCGCCCGCCGCGCGCTACTCCATGACCGCCGAGGTGCGCGAGGCGCGGCGCTGGGTGCTGATCAGTGGGCAGTTGCCGGTGACGGCTGACGGCTTGGTGCCGGACGACCTCGGCGCGCAGGCGGATCTGGTGATCGCGCATCTGCGCGCGGCGCTGGCGCATCACGGCATGGACGTGCGCGACATCGTCAAGCTGACGACCTATCTGACCACGCGCGAGGCGCGGCAGCCGTGGCAGCAGCGGCGGGACGCCCTGTTCGCCGGGTTCACCCCGCCCGCCAGCACCCAGGTGATCGTCGCCGGGCTGGCCGATCCGCGCTGCGCAATCGAGGTCGAGGCGATCGCCGCCGCCTGACGCGGGGGTTGAACGCCCCCGTCCCCCGTCACAGACTGACGCGGAACAGACGGGAGACCGGGACCATGCCGACACCGATCATCTCTCGGCGCGCGCTGCTCGCCCTCGCCGCGGCGCTGATCGCCGCGCCCGCGGCCGCGCAGACCGACTGGCCGAACAGGCCGCTCCGCATGATCGTGCCCGCGCCGGGCGGCGGCGGCACGGCCGACACGATCGCGCGCATCCTCGCCCAGGAGCTCGAGCGTCCGCTCGGCCACCGCGTCGTGGTCGAGAACCGCGGCGGCGCGAACGGCAATATCGGCGCCGCCGAGGCCGCCCGCTCCACCCCCGACGGCTACACCTTCCTCTATTCCTGGGCCGGAACACTCGCGACCAACATCTCGCTCTACCGCACCCTGCCGTTCCACCCGCAGGGCGACTTCGAGCCGATCGTGTTCATCGGCACCGTGCCGAACATCCTGGTGGTGAACAAGGACCTGCCGATCACCTCGCTGAAGGAGTTCGAGGAGTACGCGAAGCGCAATCCGGGCGCGATCAATTTCGGCTCGACCGGCAACGGCAGCTCGATGCATCTCGCCGCCGAGATGTTCAAGGCGCGCACCAATACCGACATGACGCACGTGCCCTACCAGGCGCCATCCGTCGCGACCAACGATCTGATCGCCGGACGTATCCAGGCGATGTTCCAGCTTGTGGTCGGCATCCAGGGCCAGGTGCGCGGCGATCTCGTCCGCCCGATCGCGGTGCTGGCCGAGAACCGCGCGCCGCAACTGCCCGATGTGCCGACCACCGCCGAGCAGGGCATGCCGGGCCTCGTCTTCGGCACCTGGTTCGGCCTGCTCGCGCCCAAGGGCACGCCCACGCCGGTCATCGCGCGCATGAACCGCGAGATGAACGCGATCCTCGCCGACGAAGGGGCCAAAGCGCGGCTGATCCAGGCCGGGCTCGCGGTCGGCGGCGGCACGCCCGAGCAGTTCGCCGCCTTCCTCGACAGCGAGATCAAGAGCCACGCCGAACTGGTGCGCGCCGCCGGCGTCCGGATCGACTGAGGGACCCCGATCATGGCGATGACCAAGCGCGAACGGTTCCAGGCGGCGATCGCGGGACGTCCCGTCGATCGCCCGCCCGTGACCGCCTGGGTGCATTTCGTCACCGACGAGAGCCCGCCCGAGGTGTTCGCCGAGCGTGCTGCTTCGTTCTTCGAGCGGCTCGACTTCGACGTCTGCAAGGTGGTGAACGACTACCGCTATCCGCTGCCCGACGGGCTCGAGACGATCGACGGGCCGGACGACATGCGCCGCTTCGCGCGCATCGCCATGGACCATCCGGCCTTCGCGCCGCAGCCGCGCGCGATCCGGCGGCTGCCCCAGCGGCGCCGCCCCGACCTGCCGCTCCCCGATACCCGCGTCGAAGCGGTCCCGCCGGTGATGCGCAAGGCGG
>NZ_JBHYDW010000193.1:0-6545 GCF_051860475.1 Elioraea sp.
CCAGGTCAGGAGCACCTGTCGCGCCGACACCGGTTCAGCATCCATGACGAGGCGGAACGCCACGCCGGGTCCGTCGAAGGCCTGGAAGTGCTGAACCACCCCGCGCTCATCTGAGGCCATCGCTCGGCTTGGCTGCCTGCGTCCGTTCCTGACAGAGATCACCGACGACGCGGTAGCACAGTCGCCGAAGTTTGGTAGTCATGAGGCATGGAGCTTCCGGGTCGCGCAATAGGGATCGGTCTGGCCGTGGCACTCGCCTGGCTTACCCCTGGGAGCCTCGCGTCGGATCGGATCCAGGGTGTGGCCAGCGTGGTCGACGGCGACACGATCGAGATTCACGGCACGCGGATCCGCCTGCATGGCATCGATGCGCCGGAGAGTGCGCAACGCTGCCTCGACGCGTCCGACCGGCCGTGGCCCTGCGGTCGGCGCGCGGCCTTCGCTCTGGCCGATCGGATCGGCCGATCCACCATCTCGTGCCGGCGCACCGACACGGACCGGTACGGTCGGGTGATTGCTGTCTGCTCCTTGGGCCGTGAGGATCTGAACGCCTGGATGGTAGGGTCCGGCTGGGCAGTCGCGTTTCGCCGCTACTCGACTGACTACGTGGCGCAGGAGGAGCGGGCGAGGGCGCGCCGGGTAGGCATCTGGGCAAGCCGCTTCGTGATGCCGTGGGACTGGCGGCGCGGGGCGCGGATAGTCGAACGGTAGGGATCGCGAGACGGTCACCTTCGGACACCACGGAGCACCTTCGAGCAAACGGGGAGCAACGTACCGTCTGACCATCCTAGGAGGAGGGTGCCATGGCAACGAGGGACATGGACGCTGAGCGCGCGGCGGCGATCGAGCGCTTCAATCAGATCTGCCGCGAATCCCGGGTGGCCGTGCGGATCGTGAGCGCGACTCCGGAACAGATCGCCGAGCTCGAGCAAGCGATTGCGGATTACCTCGCCGCGCACGGATGGTCGGCCTTGGACATCGCCAACGGCCGGCACGTGCGCGAGGGATGGGATATCGGTGGCTTCGCGCCGGAGGATGCCCCGTCCGATCAGCAGATGGCCGCTGCGGCGGCATGGGACGAGGCTGAGGCGATCGCCAAGCGGATTGCGCAGCGCGTGCTCGGTCAGCTGCACCCGGCGATGGAGATCGAGGTGCTCTTCGACCGGGACGGGTATGACGAGGTCTGCGAGGTCCTCTCGCCACCGCGGCCGTTCGGCGACGAGAACGCCTAGGCCGAGGTGGCGCTCAAGGCCGCGATCGACTCCGCCGGCGGCACCCCGCAGGAGGCTCCCGACGTCCCCATCTTCCGTCGAGGCGGGCGGAGGGTGGACTCCTCAGACCCTTGAGGTTTGATCCGGTGCTATTGCTGCCAGGCCGCGGCAACGACACCGGGAGAAGGCCATGTGCGGTCGATTCACCAAGCACATGTCTCATAACGAGCGCGCCGCCCTACGCGCGCGCGAGTGGCGGCAGACGCCGCGCAACCTGCTGAACCTTTTCAGGCCGCGCTTCAACATCACTCCCTCGCAGGAAGTCGAGGTGATCCGTCGCCACCCGGACACAGACGAACTGCACGAGGACCCGCTGGTTTGGGGCTTCGTGCCGCGCTGGACGAAGGATCTGAAATCGGCCCGCAGGCCCATCAACGCACGTGCCGAGACGGTGCGCACGAGCGCGATGTTTCGCGACAGCTTCGAGCGCCGACGCTGCATCGTGCCGATGGACGCGTTCTATGAGTGGGCGGGCGAGAAGCCGCCGAAGCAGCCCTTCGCGGTGGCGCGCCGCGACGGCCAGGAAATGCTTGTCGCGGGCATCTGGGATGGCTGGCGTGCGCCGGACGGTTCGATCCTGCGCACCTTCGCGGTGATCACGACGGATGCGAACGAGACCCTTCTGCCGATCCATCACCGCATGCCGTTGATCATCGATCCCACCGACGTCGAGATCTGGCTGGGTGACGACGCGGACGCGGCGGGCGAGTTGATGAAGCCGGCACCGAACGACGTGCTGCGCGCGTGGCCTGTCTCGCGCGCGGTGAACGACGTGCGGCGGGACGATCCTGAGCTGCTGGCGCCGATCGAGGAAGCCGGGGCCGTTCGACCGACCGCGGGCACCTGACGCACGAAAGGCCCCACCGGCGCGTCCTCGAGGACGGCCGGCGGGGCCTGAGCGAAGGAGCGGGAAGCGGCGAGATCAGGCGAGGCGGAACACGGTCCCGTCGTGGACCACGGTGACGAGCGCGGAGGCGGCGAGGTCGCCGGCGTCGAGATCGACCGTGCCGTCGCCCTTACGGATGGCCACCGCGCCGAGCCCGTCAACGTTCAGCGTCGCCGCGCCGGTGTTCGCAGCCGCGCCGTTGACGAAGCGCACGGCGAGCCCGGCGAAATACGACCCGAGCGCAGGCGTGAGCCCGATCGTGCGCGCGTTCGCGCTGCCGCCGGCGGTGCCGCCCCAGGCGAGCGCGCCGCGCGCGCCGGCGATCGAGGGCGCCTGCTCGGCGGTGCTGACTTCGATGACCTCCATGGCCATGAAGGTCGCGGCATCGGCGAGCACGGTGGTCGGCGTGCCGAGCCCGGTCCGATTGACGCGCAGCTCGAACCAGTCGCCGGGAGAGACCGCGAGCACCGGAGAGAGCAGGAAGGCGGCGTTGTCGGTGAAGCCGGTGCCGCCGACGCGCACCGCCCACATCGCCGTGCCTGGAAAGGCTGCGCTCGGGGCCGCGCCGTTGCGCAGAAACTGCAGGTTGATGGCGCCAACGCTGGCCGCGTCCGGGAGGCGCACCGAACCGTGCAGCCGCACCCGTGTCACGCCGGCGGGCACGGTGAGCCGGGTCGGGTTGCCGGCGGACCAGAACGAGTCGGTATCGTAGACGGCCGTCTGCCACACGGCGAACCACGGGAAGGTCAGGCTCGTGGCATCAGCGGTTCGCCGCACCAGCGCGCCGCGGAACGGCACGGCCCAATTGCCGGCGGAGAGGCCTGGGGTGAAGAACTCCAGGCCGGTCTCGCCGACGTTCACCCTCACCGGCCTGAGCGACTGCCCTGCGTAGGAGGTGGGCGTGTCATCGAGGTCCCGGAAGTTCGCCGCGCCGCCTCCGCCGCCGCCGCCACCGATCGGGCGAATGCCGTTCGTCGTGCCGTCGGTGTAGACGGTGAGCGCGGCGCCGGCGGGCACGTCCACGCTGCCGGCACCGCGGGCGACGGTGAGCGTCGCGGTGCCGTCGGCGTTGTCGATCGCGACCTCGCGCCGGATCGCCGGCACGGTGAGCGTGCGCGGCACGGTGACGTTGGCGGCGCGGAACACCCGGTGCCGGCGGTACTGCTCGGCGGTGAGCGTCACATCAGCGGTGCCGAGATCGACGGTCAGAACTTCCGTCACGGCGCGGTCGAGCAGATCGACCGCATGGTTGATGGTGACCTCCTTCTGCGACTGGGCGGCAACAACATGCGTGATGGCGAGGTTCGGGCTGCTCATACGATCGCTGCTCCCCGGCGGCCGCGACCGACCACGGCGCTGATCTGGAAGGCGCGCACACGCACCGGATCGCCGGGCGTGAGCCCGTCGGCAGTCTGCTGTGCGGCGGTATAGGTGACGGTCGGGCTCGTGAGCCCGGTGAAGGTCCGGAGCGTCGCGGTGTCGGCCGCGTCGCGGATGTCCACCTCATAGAGCTCCGCCGCCTCGCCGAGAGGCACGGCGTCGGTCAGATCGACGAGCTCGCCGCCGATGCGCGTCCGCCGCACCCAAGTCACCGTGAGGTTGTTCGATCCGTCACGCGTTCCGGCGATGTGCACCGGGGCGTAGGGCTGCTCGCCCCGGCCGATCATGAGGCGGCGGTACTCGGTCGCGGTCTGCACCGTCTGGAAGACGCTGACGAAGCGGAACCGCTCGATAGTGTTGAGCGCCCCAAGCGGCGAGAGGCCCCGCACGGGGAAGTCGAGCAGCAGGAACGCCGCACCGGTGGCGAATGCGCCGGCGTCCTCGGTGCCGCGGCGACCGCGCAGCAGGCGGCGGAGGGTGAAGCGCCCGTCGCCGAGCGCATCGGCGATCGCGAATTGCACCAGCTCGACCCGCCCGTCCTCGGCGACCAGCGCGGCGAGGTTGGCGCCGTTCAGCACCTCGAGTTCGGTCGCGCCCTCGATGCGCTCGGCGCCGCTCTGCATCTGCACCGTAAGGACGGTCGCATCATCCCAGGTCCAGTACGACCCCGGCACCGGCACCGCGCCGAGCACGGAGCCCCAGGCAGCCACGTCCAGCACCGCGCCGGCCGGCTCCCAGGCGGTGCCATCGGCCGAGCGGAACACCTCCGCCCTGCGCCAGGTCTGGCCGCGCAGCGTGCCGGCGAGCAGGTAGGAGCGCAGCGCGGCGCCGGCGAGATCGTCGGCATCGACCAACAGCGGCAAGTTGAGCGCGAAGCCGCGCGTGAAATAGGGCGCCGGCAGCGCGTCGGGCACGAAGCCGAAGCCGCCGTCCGCGACCGCGGCGACCGCGTAGTCGCCGGGCGCCTCCTCGACGGCTTCCAGCGCCACGGTCCAGTCGGCGCCGAGCTGCGCCGAGATCAGCCGCACGCGGCTCTGCGCGCCGTCGCCGCGCACCAGCGTCGCAGGATCGGTCGGTTCGAGGCGGAGATGCTGCGTCGTGCCGGTGAAGGCGAAGCGGGTGCGCTCGCGCCAGGCGGCCAGGATGAGGCGACGCGCAATCGCCTTGGTCTCGGTCGCGGTGAGCACGATCGGCAGGTCCACCGTCGCCTCGGCCTCCGATGCCATGGTGGCGGAGGGCGCGCGCGGGCGCTGCCAGCGCTGCGTGCCGATCTCATAGGCGCGCTCGGGGTCGATGTGGCGGACGCTGATCGCGCGCGGCAGCTCCGCATCCTGCGCGCGCTGCTCGTCGATCACGTGGGCATCGCCGCGACGGACGAGCTCGGTGTGCTGCACGGTCGCGACGGTTGCGCCGCCGCGCTTACGGAAGACCAGCACGTCGTCGCGCTCGACCGCGTCGAAGGCGTAGGCGGTGGCGAGCGGCTCAATCGCCTGGCGCGCCGGCATGGGCCGGGCGACCACGAAGCCGCGCACGCTGTCGGTCAGAGCGGCGGTGTTGATCTCGCCCGGGACAAGCCCGGCGCGGAGGCAGAGCGCGGAGACGATCGATGCGAGCGGGACTGTGTCGCTGCCCTGGCGCAGCATCAGCAGCCGGCGGTAGACCCCGCCGGGACCGGCATAGAACGCGGCCTTGATGTCCGCGTCCCAGCCGAACGCGGCGAAGGTCGGCATGGTCGACGTCGTCGCGGTCTGCACGGTGGCGCCGGTGCGGGTATCAACCAGGATGACCTGGTTCCCGCCGGTGCTGTGGACGGCCCAAAGACCGCCGAAGACGCGCTTCGTGCCGGAGCGCGTCTCCGAGAGGAAGGAAGCGAAATACCGCTGCCAGGCGATAGAGCCGTCCGCGCGCAGCTTGCAGATCGCGGTCTCGCCTGGCGTGTTCGGCGACACGGCGAGGATCAGCGCGTTGTCGTCGGGATCGTAGTCGAAGGCGACGGCGGTGACCGTGCCGGTGCCAGTCAGGCCAAGCGCGGCATTGGTGTAGGTCGCGATCAGCGATGCCCACACGCCGGCGATTTGCTGCCCACCGGTCGCGCCGTAGGTCAGGGTGATGCGCCAGAGCTCGATGCCGCCGCCCGCGACCGGCGCGGCATACCAGACCTCCGACGCGCCCTCGCGCTCCTCGCCTGCGGCCAGCCAGCCGTTCGTCGGCGCCTCCATGATCCGCTCGTCGCCGGCATCGGCGGAGCCGAACACGTAGGTCATGGTGCCGGCATCGATGCAGTAGACCGCCGCAGGGCTGCTTTGCGGCGGGACGAGGAAGAACCGCCGCCAGCCGAACGGCCCGAGCACGCGGGCGATCAGGCAGTCGCCACGCAGCGGCACACGGAAGCGGGTGCGGGTGGTGACGAAGGCCGACGTCGTGGACTCGAACGATCCGAGCAGCGCGCCGGTGTCGAGATCGTACTTGCGCAGCCAGACGTCGCCGGTCGGGCCGTGCACCACATAGACCTTGCCGTCCTGCGTGGCGATCGCGTGCGCGAACTGCGCCAGGCTGGGCGCGAAGGCGCGACGCGCCTCCATCGTCAGCGTGTTCACCGACGCCAGGAAGCGCTGCGTGGTGTCGGCAGGCTCGGTGCCGAGCAGTAGCACCGTCGCCCGCTCGAAGTCCGACGCGTAGAGCGTGCCGGAATAGGCCGCGGCGGGCGGCAGCGTGGCCGTCTGCTCGATGGAGGACTGCCCGCCGGCGGCGACCACTTCCGCGCTCACCGAGGGGATGCGGTTGCCGAAGGCGTCGAGCGGCACGTCCTCGAAGACCAGGTAGCAGAGGCCGCGATGCGGCACGGCATTGGCCGCGCCGACGTTCGCCTCGATCAGCGGGTCGGGGAGCTGGCTCTCGTCGCCTGGGTAGAAGCGCCAGCGCAGCCCGGGCACCTGCAACTGCAAGGAGCCGCCGGTGGCGTCGTAAACGAGCTTGTCGTCCATCCACAGACGCAGCACCGCCACCAT
>NZ_JBHYDW010000194.1:0-6540 GCF_051860475.1 Elioraea sp.
CGTCGACGCGGGAGAGCGCCGGGAAGCGGTGCTTGGCGATGAAGTCGAAGGTGAACTTCACGTCCTCGGCGCTTGCCGGCCGGCCGTCATGGAACTTCGTGTTGCCCCGCAGCGCGACATCCACGGTCGTCGGGCTGACGACGTTCCAGCGCTCGAGCGCCCAGGGCATCACCTCGGCCTTCTCGTCGCGCGTGACGAAGGTCGCGTAGATCAGCCGCAGCGTCGTCGAGTTGTAGATCTCGGGCGTCAGGAACGGGTTCAGCGAGGCGATGTCGTAGATCGATGTGAGCCGGATGAAGCGTCGTCGCGTCAGCGGCGTGATGTCCATATAGGACAGCGGCATGTAGGGGAATCCGATGCCGTTGCCGAGGATCGGCTTCATCCCCGAGAAGCGGGACTTGTTGTAGGCGTGGATGATGTCGCGGTGGAACAGCACGATCGAGGGGCTGTCCTCGACGATATGGGTCTGCGCCTCCCGGACGAGCGCCTGGCGCTTCGCGAGGTCCATCTCGCTCCGCTGTTCGTCCGCGAGCTTGTCGAACGCCTCGTTGCGGTAGAAGCCGAAGTTGAGTCCGCCGCGCGCGGTGCGGCGGCTGTGGAACATCTCGGAGAGGAAGTAGTCGGGGTCGAGCCGATCAGGCGCGCCGCCCCAGGACATGCTGCCCAGATGCGGCAGCTTCTGCTCGGCGACGATCTGCGAGATGAAGGTGTCGAGCGTGCCCTGCTGAAGGTCGAGCTCGATGCCGATCGCCTGCCACTCGCGCGAGAGCTGCCGCCACAGCTCCACCTGGTCGGGCCAGTTCGGCAGGTAGACGCCGAGCCGCGGCGCCGGCTGGCCTGGTGCCGCCTGCGCGGCCGCATTGTTCAGCGCCGCGTCGATCGCGGGCAGCAGCGTGGCGGCGGGTGCGGTGATGCCAAGTCCGGCAAGGAACCTCAGGACCTCACGCCGGCGGGCCCGGTGCTCGGGCGTGGACGACGCGGAGACGAGTTCGCTGTTCGCTTCCATGGAAGCTCTCCCTCTTGCGACGACCGTGGCGACGTCTTCCCAGCATGGAGCACCGTCGTGCCCGCGCTGACGCGAAACGCTAGGGCGGCCACTCACCCTTGACAAGCCACATTCTGACACACTTCCGTTGCCGTAGCGCTTCACGCGGCGTGTGCGGAACGAACGAGGAGGGTCGCGATACCGTGACGGACAAGGCAACGTTGCTGCAATGGATCGACCGTGACCGGGATGTCATCGTCGGCTTCCTGCAAGATTTCGTGCGTGCGCCCTCGCCCAATCCGCCAGGCGAGACGCGCGAGGCCGCAGGCGTGATCACGCGCTTCCTCGACCGGCACGAACTGCCGTGGCGGACCGTCGCGCCGAAGGCGGAATGGCCCAACATCGTCGGCACCTTCGACACCGGCCGACCGGGACGCCATCTCGTGCTGAACGGCCATATCGACGTGTTCCCGGTGGACGAGACCGAGGCATGGACCCACGGGCCGTGGTCAGGCGCGCTGGCCAACGGAAAGATCTGGGGTCGCGGCGTGGCCGACATGAAGGCGGGGACCTCCGCCTCCGTCATGACGTACCGCTACCTGCACGAGGCGCGCGCCGCGCTCGCCGGAAAGCTCACGCTGACCTGCGTGTCCGACGAGGAGACCTTCGGGCCCTATGGCGCGCGCTGGCTGGTCGCGAACGAGCCGGAGGTGCTGGGCGACTGCCTGCTCAATGGCGAGCCCTCCTCGCCCCATACGATCCGCTTCGGCGAGAAGGCGCCGCTCTGGCTGCGCTTCACGGTGCGCACGCCCGGCGCACATGGCGCTTATACCCATCTCTCGGAGAGCGCCACCAAGATCGCGGCGCGGCTGATCGCCGATCTCGACGCACTGGCCGGCGACGAGGTCGCGTTGCCGGGGCGCATCGGCGAGGCGGTCCGGGCGGGTGCTGCGGCGGCCGACCGCGCGATGGGTGACGGAGCGGGCGCGATCGTGCAGTGCTACACGGTCAATATCGGCACGATCAAGGGCGGGCTGAAGGTCAACATCGTGCCCGGCCAGTGCAGCTTCGAGGCCGACATCCGCCTGCCGGTCGGCGGCTCGAAGGACGACATCATGCGCCGCGTGGCCGAGATCCTGCGGCGCTACCCGACCGCGACGGCCGAGGAGATCAACTTCACCGAACCCGCCGCTTGCGATCCGTTCCACGAGATGGTCGGCCACATGCAGGCCAATGCGCGCGCCGTCTCGGGGATCGATCCGGTGCCGATCATCTCGCTCGGCGGATCGGATGCGCGGCTGTGGCGCCAGCGCGGCATCCCTGCTTATGTATACGGACCGTTCCCGCGGGGCATGGGCCAGAAGGACGAGAACGTCGACGTCGAGGAGTATCTCCACGTCGTTAAGGTTCACGTCCTATCTGCTTTTGATTATCTTGCTCGAGTGCCCTAAAAGAGAAATTAAATCCGGTTCATGTCAAATCTGTTACATTGAAATTCGAAGAATTTTGGGTACAATTCTATCTTGCTGACCTATCGGTAAGACTTTGAGGATCAAAACAATCGGCTTCCTCCGTCAGCAGCTCGGTGATGTGGCTTTGCAGGATGGTCTGCAGCAGGTGCGGATCGACGCCGAGCTCGGCGGCAATCACGCCAGCGACGCGCGCGGGCCAGTTCAGCAGCGCATCGCGCATCGCCCCGGCGACCTCGTCGATCGTCGCGTCGGCCTCGGCGACGTCCACCAGCCGGCGCTTGCTCTCGTCGAGCGCGAGGCGCTGCGCCTCGACCTTCAGCGCGAGCTGCGCAACCTTCAGCCGCGCGAACGGCGTGCCATCGGCGTTGGCACTGCCACCCAGCGGCGAGCGGGTCGGGTCCGCGGTCTCGACCAGGCGGCGGCGCGTCTTGTCGATGTCCCACCGACCGTCCGGCTCGCGCACGATGCGCCCGGCACTCGCGGCCTTCCGCAGCGCCGTCTCGGTGATGCCGATGCGGCGCGCCGCCTCACGCGTCGACGGGGTGAGCTCGGGCATGGCGGCGACCTCCCGCCGCTCATCAAAGGGACGCCTGAACTGCCGGCCGGACTCGGTGGCGCAAGATCTCGATGTGCCGATCAGATCGCCGCCACGCGCGGTGTGGGGGCGGCGGCGTGATCACACGATCAGGACGGGCGGCAGCCGAGATGCTGGTGGATGACGCGCTGGATCACGTCTTCGTCCGTCTCCCCGGGCAGGCGCATCGCGTGGATGCGGTCCCAGGTGTCCTGGTCGATCGGCACCAGCCAGGTGCCGTCGGCCTGGCGCGTTCCTGTCGGACGGAACGTGCCGATCGCCAGGCGGGCGAGTGCGGTGTAGGTCGCGTCGGTCACGCGGATCAGCGGCATGCGGGCCTCCATCACGGCGAGGGCCACTCCTCGCGCGTGAGGACCGTTCGCGCTGGTGCGCCGCGCAGCCAAGGCGATCCGGTTGGGGACGCCCGGGGATTTCATCGTGCGGCCCGACGGGCCTGTCAGCGCGGGAAGCGCCGATCCAGCTCGCGCGATGCGAGACGCCACGCCGTGGCGCGGTCGGTGGTGATCTCGCCGAGGATAGCGGTCGCGACGTGCTCGATCGTGCGGTCGTCGCTCATGCGGAGCCTGAGCGCCTCGTCCATCGCCGCCGCCAGGATGCCATCCTCCGCGGGCGTCAGGGTGAAGTCCGTCATGGCCATCTCCATCGTCGTGACGGGACGACCATTCGCGCTGGTGCGGCGCACAGCCAAGCTGAGTACGCGATCATAATGGTGCGTTCTTGCCGAGCGCAGCACCGCCGCCCGCGATCTGCGAGCGGCGGCGTGGGTGCGGAGGATCAGGCCTCGGATGGGTTGAACACGAACTCCGCCTGACCGACGCGGTTGCCGTCACTGTCGTGCAGCGGGCGCGGCCACACGCCGGCGAAGCGAAGCCGGTCCATCTCGTCGGCGAGGCGGCGCAGGATGCGACCGATCTCCGCGGTCGGGCAGTTCTGGAACGCCGGCCCCGTGGTGCGGATGCGCAGGATGAACTCGCTCGTCACCGCGCCTCGCCCACGCCGGTCACGCGATACACGGAGTACGATCCCTTCGCGCCCTCCTTGTTGGGCCCGACCTGGCGCACCCGCTCCAACACCTCGACGGTGATGCCCTTGCGCTTCAGGCCGGCGAGGAAGCCGCGCACGGTGTGCGACTGCCAGCCGGTGGCGTCGATGATCTGGGCGATCGTCGCACCCTCGGGACGGCGCAGCAGGGCGAGCACCGCCTCCTGCTTCGTGCCCTCCCGCGGCTTGCGCGGCGCGCCGGGCTCGCGGCGGGCATGCGCATTGCCGGCGAGTGCCGCGCGCAGTGCCGCCATCGGCCCTTCCAGGGCGGCGATGACGTCGGTGTCGCGGTTCTCCTCGTCGTCCCAGGCGTCGAGCACCGCCTGCGCGGCGGCACGCAGGGTGCCCCGCGTTGGCGCCGTCGTGGCCGCAGGGCGCGCCGTCTCGTCCGCCGCGGGGATGGTCGCCTGCGGTGCGACCTCCGCGCCCGTGGGCGCCGTGGTTGCGTCGTCCGGCGGGTTGTTGTCCGGACCCTCGATCAGGAACGGATCGACGCCCACGCGCACGTCCTTCGGCAGATCCTCGTCGTAGGGCGGCTCGTCATCGACGCCGATCGCCGCCAACCCGGACGGCGTGATCGCGTACTCGGTCATGCCGAGTTCCGTCTTCGCCTTCAGCACCTCGGGATCCGGCGAGACGCCGGTCAATTCGGGGAGCAGGCCGCGCTTCACCAGTGCGGCGCACACCTTCTGCAGCGACGCACCGGGCAGCCGCTTGTGCTTCGTCACCAGCTTGTCCTGACGCGCGGCGGCGGCGCTCAGGACCATCAGGTGGGTATCAGAGAGGGTCATCGTTTGGGGCTCCTGTGGTGGGAGCGGCCCCATGCCGCCCCCTACTGCCCCGAGCCCCGCGGACCAGAGGCCCGTCGGGGCGGTGCGGGGGAGACCCGCGTCAGGTCAGGCGGCGATGCTTGCCGGCGCGGATCTCGGCGATCCGTCGCTCCGCATCCGCCGCCGCCGCCGCGGCGGTGGGGAAGACCGTCTCCCCGTCCTCGTAGCGGCTGGGGATATGCGCGGCGGGGCCGTGGTCGACCTCCTGGTCGATCCCCCACACCCAGCCGTCCCGGACCGGCTGCAACTCGATGCTGTAGCGCACCATCGTCTCCTCCCCGCTCACTGCGCGTACTCGCCGCGGCGGTGATACGCGTCGGCCATGTCGCGGAGGCGGGCGTTCCAGTCCTTCAGCATCTCGGCGTGCCCCCAGAGCACCGCCTCTGGGTCCGCGCCAAAGTGGTCCGCGCCCATCTGCTGCAACTCGGCGACCAGGGTGTCGAACTCCGCCTTCGCGGCCATGAAGGCCTCCAGGCTCTTCTGCTGGTTGGCGGTGGCGCGGGCTTCCTGCTTCTCGGTCCGGGTCATCGTCGTCTCCGTCTGGCGGGGGCCAATCCCCTGCGCGTGACGGACCATTCGCGCTGGGGCGCGCGTGAGCCAAGCGGACGGCGCGATCCGATGATTGCTTTGTTCCGGGAGCTTCGATCACATCATGATCGGCTCTGAGGGCGGCATGGCCGCTTCGCAGCGCGAGGTGGCGCGCCGGCTCGGCATCTCGCACACGGCGCTGCAGAAGGCGGCGCGCTCGGGCCGCATCGCGCCCGAGCTGGACGGGCGCTGGGACGTCGAGAAGGTTCGCGCCCAGCTCGCCAGCACAGCGGAGCCGGCGCGCAAGACCGCCGCGATGGCGACGCCGACGCCACAGTCCCAGCCGCTCCCGCGTCCGGCGACGAAGCCTCTGCCGATCGGGGCAGCGACGATCGATCCGCCGCCAAGCGGGTCGAGCTACCACACTGCGCGCACGGCCAACGAGGTGCTGAAGGCGCAGGAGCGCAAGCTCCGCCTCGAAGAGCGCAAGGGGCAGCTGGTCGACAAGGCGCGCGCGCTCCTGCTGGTGCACCGGCTGGCGAAGGAGGAGCGCGACGCCATCCTGGGCTGGCCCGCGCGGGTCGCGGCCGAGATGGCGGCCGAGCTCGGCGTCGATGCGCACCGGCTGCAGATGATGCTCGACGCGCGCCTGCGCACGCTGCTCGCCGAGCGCAACGACGTGCGGATCGCCGTCGCATGAACGGCCTCGATCGGATCCTCACGGAGGTGGGCCGGTTCGACGGCAACCTCGAGATCGTGCAGGCCTGGCGCGACGGCCTCGCACCCGAGCCGGCGCTGCTGGTGTCGGAGTGGGCCGACCGGCATCGCGTCCTCGGCTCGCGGGACTCCGCCGAGCCGGGTCCCTATCGCACGGCACGCACGCCCTACCTGCGTGAGGTGATGGACGCGCTGTCGCCGTCGCACCCGGCGCGCCGCGTGGTGTTCATGAAAGGGGCGCAGGTGGGTGCGACCACCGTGGGGACGAACTGGATCGGCTACGTGGTGCATCACGCGCCGGGGCCGAAGCTGGCGGTGCAGCCGACCACGGAGCTCTCCAAGCGCTTCTCCGACCAGCGCATCGATCCGCTG
>NZ_JBHYDW010000195.1:0-6449 GCF_051860475.1 Elioraea sp.
GGAACAGCAGGTCCTCGCGGAAGCGTCCCTCCCGCAGGCGCGCATGGGGGTCGGCGTTGGTCGCGGCGACGATGCGCGCACGGAACGGCATCGCGCGCGCCGAGCCCAGACGGGCGAACTCGCGGGCCTCGATCAGCCGCAGGAACTTCGCCTGCAACGCGGGGGCAAGTTCCATCACCTCGTCGAGGAACAGCGTGCCCTCGCCGGCCTGTTCGGCATATCCCGGCGTGCGCGTGGAGGCGCCGGTGAAGGCGCCCCGCTCGTGTCCGAACAACTCGCGCTCCAGCAGCGCCTCGGGGATCGCGGCGCAGTTGAGCGCGACGAACGGGGCGGCCGCACGCGTGGAGCGCGCGTGCAGGAAGCGTGCTGCGATCTCCTTGCCGCTGCCGCTCTCGCCGACCAGCAGCACGGTCGAGTCCACGGCGGCGGCGCGGATCAGGGTCTCCTCCACCGCCCGCATCGCCGGCGAGGCGCCGAGGCTGCCGGTGCCGGAAACGGGCGCCCGGCGCAGCAGCGTCTCGATCCGTCCCAGCAGGTCGTCCACGGCGAAGGGCTTGGTGAGGAAGTCGGCCGCGCCTGCCCGCATCAGCCGCACCGCCTGGTCGATCTCGCCGAACGCGGTCATGAACAGCACCGGCACGGTGCCAAGCGCCGGTCGGAGCGCCGCGTAGAGCGCCTCGCCGGAGCGGTCGGGCAGCCGGATGTCGCACAGCACAAGGTCGGGCCGTGCGCGCGCGACGGCGCCCTCCGCCTCGTCCGCGCGCTGCACCCAGGCGACGTCGAAGCCCTCGAGCCCGAGCCGGTCGGCGAGGCTGCCGCCCATCACCGGGTCGTCCTCGACCAGCAGCAGCCGGCCGCGCGCGGGCCTACGCGACATCGGCGAGGGCTCCGTCCGCGAGCGGCACGCGCAGCGTGATCGATGTGCCCGGAGCGCCGTCGGCGGACGTGATGCGCCCGCCGAGCGCGGCCGCGAGCCGCGCGGCCGTCCAGAGCCCGAGCCCGCCGCCCGGCGGCGGGGCGTCGGGAGCGGCGAGCAGCGCGCGCGCCGCAGCCGGCAGGCCCGGCCCGTCGTCGCGCACGGTGAGCGCGAACGCGCCCGCCGCGACCCGCGCCTCCAGGCGCACGCATCCACCCGGCGGGCTGGCCGCGCAGGCGTTCAGCAGCAGATTGAGCGCGATCTGGCGCACCATCGTGCGGTCGAGCGCGAGACCCCTCGCGAGATCGTTCCGCCACACGAGGCTGAGCCCGCGCCGCTCGATCTCGTGGCGGACCAGATGGCGCAGATCGTCCAGATCCGCACGCGTCAGCGGCCCCTCGCCGATCCGCCCCTTGGAGGTGACGAGGCCGGCGCGCACGACATCGCGGATGTCGGTGAGGCCGCGGCGGAGGAAGCCGATCGAGCGCGCCCGAACGGCCGGATCGTCGCCGTGGCGGGCGAGGGTGTCGACGGCGGTGAACATTCCGCCGAGCGGATTGTTGACCTCGTGCGCCATCGCGGAGGCAAGCTTGCCGAGCAGCGCGTATTTCTCCTCGGCGGCGAGCCGCGCAGCCATCGCTTCGCGCTCCGCCACCGCCTGCGCGGTGCGGTTGAAGGCACGGAACAGGGCCGCGAATTCCGCCGGCTGGCGCGCGATCACGGCCTCGTCCACCGGACGGATCGGCCCCTCGGCGCCGGCGGCGACGTGGGCGCGCAGGATCGCGACCGGGCCGAGCATGCGCCGCACCAGCATCACGCCGAGGCCCGCGAGCAGCAGCGTCAGCCCGGCGTTCACGCCGACCAGCGTCCAGCGCACCGCGCGCCGCTCGGCGATCAGCGCGCCGATGTCGAGCTCGACCAGGATGCGCCCGACCGGGACCGCGCCCTCGCGCAGCTCGCGGGCGAGGAAGGCAAGCTCGACCGCCTCGTCGATGGTGAGCCGCCCATCGGGGCCGTAACGCTCCAGCAGCGCCTCGGGCAGCAGCGAGCCGACCGGAAACAGGCGCGGATCGGAAGCCGCGAGCACGTGCCCCGCGGGTTCGGTCACCACGGCGAAGACGATCGCCAGCCCCTCATAGCGGGCGCGCGCGCGGTCGAGGGCGTCATAGGCCTCCCAGACGTCGCGGCGGATCGCCGCGGGCAGCACCGCGGTCGAGACGCCGTCGAGATACGCGGCGGCGAGATCGGCGACGTGCCGCTCCTGGTCGCGCGCAAGCCGGTGCAGGACGACCTGGCCGATCACCAGAGAGACCGCGACCATCAGTCCGGCCACGACCAGCGGCACGCGCGCCGCGAGCGGCCAGGAGCGAAGCAGGGCGAGCCTCATGTCTGGGCGCGCACCACCGCGCTCATGCGCGCGATCGAATCGAACAGCGCCGGCTCCGCGGCAGCGAACCCGTCGAGCTGCAGGGTCGCGAGCACGGCCCGTCCGACCGGATGGTCCGGCATCCTGGCGAGCGCCTCGGCCAGCGCGCGCACGGTCGGCGCGCGGCGATGGCCGGCGAGACAGGCGACCGGCGGGAAGCCGTGCCAATCGCTGCGCGCGATCACGCGCGTGCCGGCGACGATCGCGGGCTCGCGTTCGGCCATCACCTCCCAGACATAGCCGTCCACCGATCCGCCTTCGGCGAGGCCGGCCTGCACGGCACGGATCACGTTGCGATGGCCGAAGGTGAAGAAACTGCGGGCGAAGAAGGTCTCCGGCCGCTCGCCGGCCGCGGCCAGCAGGTAGCGCGTGACCAGGAACCCCGAGTTGCTGTCGGGGTCGGAGAAAGCATGGGTCGTACCGCGCAGATCCGCCAGCCGCCGCGCGGCGTGATCGGCACCGACGATCAGGTAGGACTGGTAGAGCGGCCGCCCGCGATGCAGCGGCACGGCGACCACCGCGAGCCGCGCCGCATGCTGCACGAAGGGATAGCCGCAGATCCAGGCGGCATCGAGCTGGCCTGCCAGCAGCAGCGCCGTGATCTCCTGGTAGGTGCGGCGCTTCACGAGGCGCACCGCAAGGCCGGTCGCTTGGGCGAGATAGGCGTCGAGGTCGCGCAGCAGCGCGAGGTCGGAGTCGAGGAAGACCGGGGTGAGCCCGACCGTCAGGGTCCCGGCCGGCCGCGCCGGCCGCGCCAGCAGGGCGAGCGTGCCGGCCAGGGCAGCGCGGCGGGTGGCGCGGTGCGGCGACATGGACGTGCTTCTCTCCCCGTCGGCGCAAGGGTGCGCCGGAACGGGGCCTGCGAACAAGCGCGCCGAAGTCTCAGTCGGCGCCGATCGCGAGTCCGTGGCCGCGCGGATCGGCGGCCCAGGTGCAGGTGCGCGGATCGCGCGGCAGGTAGCCGGGGCAGGAGAGGAGCATGACGCGCCCGATCCGCTCCGCCTCGCCGGCGCGCGGCGCCGACACCGCCTCGCGCGCCGCCGCCCCGCCCAGCGCGCGGCGCAGCGCCAGCGCCAGCGCGGCCGGGGCCCCCTCGCCGCCCGAGGCCGCGCCTGCGGCGCGGAAGCCGCGGATGTTCGGGTTGGCGACCAGCAGCACGGTCGGCAGCGCCGGCGGCACCTGGCCGATCCCGGGTGCGGCAGCCAGCACCAGCCCGGTGCCCGGCGCGATCCGGCCGGTGCCGAACAGATTGTTCATGGTCAGCGCGCAGGCCACCGCCAGGCCCTCGCGATCGGCCACGACGAAGGCGGTGGTCGCCCCCAGCACGGGGGGCAGTGCTCCGCCGGCCGGACCCGCGCCTTCGAGCAGCGCGGCTGGATCGGCGCCCGCACGCGCCGCGGCGGCGGCGGCCAGGGCCGCGCGCTCGGCCTCCGCCTCGCTTGCGCCCGCGGCGAGAAGGCGCAGCGCCACCGCCGCCCCGATCGAGCCGCCGACCGGGGCCGCGTGCAGCGTGTCGTTGCCGAGCGCGGCGCGCAGCGTCGCGGTGAGCGCCGGCAGCGTCGTGCGCAGCTCCTCGACCGTCAGCGCCCCACCCGCTGCGGCCGAGGCGTCGGCCAGCCGCCGCGCGAGCCCGCCATGGTGCAGATCGCCCACGCCCTGGCTGCGGATCAGCCCGATCAGGTTGCCGAGCTCAGGCTGAACCATGGGGTTGCCCTCGGCGAGCGGGCTGCCGTCCGGCCGGGCGAACAGCGCGCGCGCCTGCGGGTCCGCGAACAGTGGCCCCGCGACCACCGCGAGGTCGCGCGCGAGGGCACGACTCACGGGGGTGCCGAAGCGGGCGAGCTGCTCGGCCGGGGCGACCAGCCGCTCGAACGGCAGCCGGCCGAGCCGCGCATGCAGCGCGAACAGGCCGCGCGGCGTGCCGGGCAGCGCGGCCGGGCGGTCCGCGCGCGGATCGAGGCGTGCCGGGGCGCGCGGCAGGAAGGTCGCCGCGAGCGCCTGGTCGCGCTCGGGCTGGTAGGCGAGGCAGACCCCACCGCCGGCGAGCGAGGCGCGCGAGGGCAGCGTCACGCCGAGCGCGAAGCCGATCGCCACCGCCGCGTCGGCAGCGGTGCCGCCAGCGGCCAGGACCTCGCGCCCGACCAGCGCGGCGCGCGGCTCCTCGGCCGCCACGCCGCCGAGGAAGCCGGTCACGAAGCCGGGCGTGCCGCGCGCCGGACCCGAGCCGAGCAGGCTGTCATAGGCCGCGCCGATCGTGCCGCAGCCGGCCAGCATCACAGCGGCGCCAGCGAGGAGACCATTGCGCAGCCACCGGCCTATAGTCGCGCCGATGGCGACCGTGCGAGGACCTCTGTGCCGGCGATTCTGGCGGCGCTGCGCGGCGGGGCTGCTGGCCGCGGCGATCGCGCTCGCGCCCCCGCCTGCCGCGGCGCAGGGCCGCGCGATCACGCTGATCCGCGACGCCGAGACCGAGACCCTGCTGCGCGCCATCAACGGCCCCCTGTTTGCCGCCGCGGGGCTGGACCGGGGGCTGGTGCGAACCATCATCATCGCCGACCGCTCGATAAACGCCTTCGTCACCACCGGCAACCGACTGTTCGTCCACAGCGGATTGATCACCACCGCCGATTCGGTGGGCGAGCTTGCAGGTGTGCTCGCGCACGAGACCGGCCACATCAGCGGCGGCCATCTCGCCCGCCTGCCCGAGGAGATGCGCAACGCGCTGATCCGCGCGATCGCGGCGATGCTGCTGGGCGTCGGCGCGGCGGTCGCGACCGGCCAGGGCGGCGCGGCGGGCGCGATCGGCGCCGGCGGGCAGGCGCTCGCGATGCGCGAGCTGTTCGCCTTCACCCGCACGCAGGAGAACGCGGCCGACCAGGCGGCGGTGACCTATCTCGGCCGGGTCGGCTGGTCGGCGTCTGGGCTCCTGCGCCTGATGGAGCGGCTCTCGGCGCAGGATCTGCTGCTGACCGAGAGCCAGGACCCCTATGTGCGCACCCACCCGCTGACGCGTGACCGGATGCAGTTCCTCGCCGATCAGCTCGCCCGTTCGCCGCACGCCGATGCGCCGATGCCCGAGGCGCTGGAGGAGGCGTTCCGCATGGTGCGCGCCAAGCTGATCGGGTTCCTGGAGGGCGGGCTCGTGGCGCGCAGCTACCCGGCCTCCGACCAGTCGGCGCCGGCGCGCTATGCGCGCGCGATCCTTGCCTTCCGCCAGGGCCGCAGCCTGGAGGCGGTGGAGGCGCTGGATCGGCTGATCGCCGAACGGCCGGGAAGCCCCTGGCTGCATGAGCTGAAGGGCCAGGTGCTGCACGAGAGCGGCCGCCCGCGCGACGCGCTCGAGCCCTATCGCGCCGCCGCGCGGCTCGCGCCCCACCAGCCGCTGATCCGCGCCAATCTCGGCCGGGTCATGGTGGATATCGGCGATCCGGCGATGCTGCGCGCGGCGATCGCCGAGCTCGATGCCTCGGTGCGGCTCGACCCGAACGCGCCGTTCACCTGGCGCACGCTTGGGATCGCGCATGGCCGCCTCGGCGACATGGGACGGTCGGCGCTGGCGCTCGCCGAGGAGGCGGCGCTGCGCGGCGATCTGCGGACGCAGCGCGAGATGGCGGCGCGGGCCGAGCGGCTGCTGGCGGGGGGTCCGGCCAAGCTGCGCGCGCAGGACCTGACGCGGGCGGCCGAGATCGCACGGGAGGAGCGGCGGCGATGATACGGTTCGTGACGGGCCTCGCGACCCTGTGGCTGCTTGCGGGTCAAGCCCTCGCGCAGTCCGACGCACGCGGCGTGTTCAGCGCCGAACAGCGCGCCGCGATCGTCGAGATCCTGCGCGAGGCGCTGCGCACCGACCCTTCGATCCTGGCGGATGCGATCGCGGCGATGCAGGCGGCGGGCCAAGCGCTGGAACAGGCCCGGCTGCGCGAGGCGATCGCGGCGAACGCCGAGGCGCTGTACCGCGATCCAGGCGATCCGGCGCTCGGCCCGGCCCGCGCGGCGGGGGCGCGCGGGGGGGTTAGCCACGCACCCACCCCCCAACTCCCGCCCCGGCCGGCCGAGAACGGGGCGGTGGAGCGGCCCGCCCCCCCCCCCCCCCCGGGGGGGGGGGTG
>NZ_JBHYDW010000196.1:0-6443 GCF_051860475.1 Elioraea sp.
GCGCAGTTCGCCATCCTCTTCCACGACCGCCTCAACCCATGATCACCGCGGTCCCACACGAAATTCCTGACAGTCCCCGCAGATCGCGCCGGCGCTGCGACCCGGCCTGGATGCTCATCTCGCCTGGCTGAGCCAGGCCATCCAGGCGCTCGACCACGACATCTCCGGCGCGCTGCGCCAGAGCCCGCTCTGGCGCGTCGAGCACGACCTGCTCGCCCGGGTTCCTGGCATCGGACCAGTCAGCTGCGCCACCCTGCTTGCCAAGCTGCCCGAACTCGGCCGGCTCTCGCGCCGCAAGATCGCAGCCCTCGCCGGCCTCGCCCCCATCAACCGCGACAGCGGCACCATGCGCGGCCGCCGCACCATCCAGGGCGGACGCGCCGAGGTCCGCGCAACCCTCTACATGGCCACCGTCGCCGCGATCCGCTGCAACCCCGCCATCCGCGCCTTCCACCAACGCCTCACCGCCGCAGGCAAGCCCGCCAAGCTCGCCATCACCGCCTGCATGCGCAAACTCCTCACACTCCTCAACGCCATCCTCAAATCCGCCAGAAGGACACAAACCGCGTGACTACACAGTCGCTCTCCCACGCTGCGGGAGAGGGGACCCGGCGGTGGCATTGCGTTCCCTCTCCCACGACAGTGGGAGAGGGTCAGGGTGAGGGCAAAGCGTGTGTTACCCGCGCAGCACCGCCCCCGTCGCCTTCGCCACCGCGGCGACAATCTTCTGTGCCACCGCCTCGATCTCGGCATCCGTCAGGGTCCGCTCGCGCGGCTGCAGCGTCACCGCGATCGCCAGGCTCTTCTTGCCCTCCTCGATCCCCTTGCCGCGATAGACGTCGAACAGGTCGACACGCTCGATCAGCGCGCGGTCGGCGGCGCGGGCGGCGCGCATCAGCGCCTCGGCCGCGACGGACTCGTCGACCACGAAGGCGAAGTCGCGGACGAGCGGCTGGAACGCCGGCAGTTGCGGGTTGCCGCGCTTCTTCCGCCGCGGCTCCGGCACCGCGGCGAGATCGAGCTCGAACACCGCCACCGGGCCTTCGAGGTCGAGCGCCTTGAGCACGCGCGGATGGAGCTCGCCGAACACGCCGAGCGTCACTTTCGGCCCCGCGCGCAGCACGCCGCCGCGGCCCGGATGCAGCCAGGACGGCGGCTCGGGTACCGCCTGCACGCCGTCGAGATTGACCCCGAAGGCCGCCAGCACCGCGAGCGCGTCGCCCTTGGCGTCCAGCGCGTCGACCGTGCGCGACGGCGCCGCCCAGTGACGTGGCGAGGCGCCCGCGCGCAGGCCGGCGGCGCAGAGCGTTTGCTCGCCGGGCTCACCGCCCTGGAACGCGGGGCCGGTCTCGAACAGTGCTAAGTCCGGATAGCCGCGCGCGGCGTTGCGTGCGGCCGCGAGTGCGAGCGTGCCGATGATGGAGGGTCGCATCGCGTCGAGATCGGAGGCGATCGGGTTGGCCAGCATGCGCGGCGCATCGCCGCCGCCGAACAGCACGGCGACGCGGCTGTCCATGAAGCTGAAGGTGACGCACTCGGTCATGCCGCGCCCGGCGAGCACGCGGCGCGCGGTGATCGCGCGGCCCATGCCGGGCGTGACCGACACGCCCTGCACCACGCGCGCGCGGCCGCTCTCGTCGGCGAGCGGCGGCATCGGCGCTGCCGGCACCGTCTCCAGCCCGACGATGCGCAGCACCTCCTCGATCAGGTCGTACTCGGCTTGCCCGTCGGGCTCGCCGGCGCAGTCGTTGCGCCAGGACGGCACCGCGACGGTGATGCGGTCGGTGTCGCGTGCCGTCGGCATGAAGCCGAGCCGTTCGAGGATCTGTGTGGCCTCCTCGGCCGGCACGGGCAGGCCGCCGAACTCGGCGAGCCGCGCGTAGCGCAGCGTCGCGGTGCGGCGCATGTCGGGCTCCGCCCCCGCCTCCACCACCTCGGACGCCTCGCCGCCGCAGAGATCGAGGATCATCCGCGTCGCCGCCTCGGTCGCCGCGCGCATGATGCCCGCGTCGATGCCGCGCTCGAAGCGGTAGCGCGCGTCGGTCTGGATGCCGAGGCGCTGGCCGGTGTTCGCGATCGAAACGGGATCGAACAGCGCGACCTCGAGGAACACCTCGGTCGTCTCCCCGGTGCAGCCGGTGGACTCGCCGCCGACCACGCCGGCGAGTGCCAGCGCGCCCGAGGCGTCGGCGATCACAGTGTCGGCGTCCGTCGCGGTGACCTCCTTGCCGTGCAGCCCGGGGAAGGTCTCGCCGCGGCCTTGCCGCATCGTCAGCACGCCGCCCTTGAGCTTGGTCGCGTCGAACACATGGAGCGGCCGGCCGAGGTCGAAGGTGAAGAAGTTGGTGATGTCCACCAGCCGGCTGATCGGCCGAAGCCCGATGCTCTCCAGCCGCCGCTTCAGCCATTCCGGCGACGGCGCGTTGCGCACGCCGCGGAAGTGCCGCCCGAGCACCCAGGGGCAGCCGAGGGTCTCGGTGGCCCAGGCGACCGGGCTTCGGTAGGCCGCCGGCACTTCGGGCGCGGACCAGGGCCTCAGCGTGCCGATCCCGGCCGCGGCGAGGTCGCGCGCGATCCCGCGCACGGACAGCGCATCGCCGCGGTTCGGCGTCACCGCGATCTCGATCACCGGATCGGCAAGCCCCGCCCAGCGCGCATACTCGGCGCCGAGTGGCGCATCCTCCGGCAGCTCGACGATGCCGTCATGATCCTCGCCGAGCTTCATCTCGCGTGCCGACAGCAGCATCCCCTCGGACGGCTCGCCGCGGATCTGCCCGACCTTCAGCGTGATCCCCGTGCCCGGAATGAACGCGCCGGGAAGCGCGAGCACGCCCTTCATCCCCGTGCGCGCATTCGGCGCGCCGCAGACGATGTTGAGCAGCTTCCCGTCGCCGCCATCGACCTTGCAGACGCGCAGCCGATCCGCGTTCGGGTGCGGACCCGCCTCCACCACATGGGCGATGCGGAACCCGGCCAGCGCCGCGCCGCGATCCTCGACCCCCTCCACCTCCAGCCCGATCGCGTTCAGCGTGTCGAGCACGCGCTCGACCGACGCTTCGGTGTCGAGATGCGTCTTCAGCCAGGACAGTGCGACCTTCATGTCAGTTGAGCCCCGTCGCGAGGCTCGCCACATCCTCGGGGCGGAACCCGGTCGCGCGCAGCCAGCGGATGTCGCTCTCGTAGAACGGGCGCAGATCGGTGATGCCGTGCTTCAGCATCGCCACGCGCTCGATTCCCATGCCGAAGGCGAAGCCCTGCCACTCGGTGTGATCGACCCCGCCCGCCTCCAGCACCTTCGGGTGCACCATTCCGCTGCCCAGGATCTCCAGCCAGTCCCCGCCGCGGCCGAGTTCGCCGGTGCGGCGGTTCCAGCCGATATCCACCTCCATCGAGGGCTCGGTGAACGGGAAGTACGACGAACGGAACCGCACCGGCAGGTCGGGGATGCCGAAGAAGGCGCGCAGGAAGTCGACGATGCAGCCCTTCAGATGCGCGAGCGTGATGTCGCGCCCGATCGCCAGCCCCTCGACCTGGTGGAACATCGGCGAGTGCGTCGCGTCATGGTCGGCGCGGTAGGTGCGGCCGGGCGCGATCACGCGGATCGGCGGGGGTGTGGCCAGCATTGCGCGGATCTGCACCGGGCTGGTGTGCGTGCGCAGCACCTTCTCGCGCCCCTCCGGCGTGCGGCCGGGCATGTAGAACGTGTCGTGGTCCTGCCGCGCCGGGTGGTGCGCGGGGATGTTGAGCGCGCCGAAATTCAGCCAGTCATCCTCGATGTCCGGCCCCTCGGCGACCGTGAAGCCCATCGCGCCGAAGATCGCGACGATCTCCTCGATGGTGCGGCTGATCGGGTGGACCAGCCCCTCGGGCGAGGGGCGGGGCGGCAGGGTGATGTCGAGCCGCTCGGCCGCGAGCCGTGCGTCGAGGGCCGCGTCGTCCAGCACCGCGCGGCGGGCGTCGAGTGCGGCGGCGATCGCGTCCTTCAGCGCGTTGAGCGCGGCACCGCGCTCCTTCCGCTGCTCGGGGGCCACCGCGCCGAGGCCCTTCATCAGCGCCGTCACCGCGCCGTTCTTGCCCAGCGCCGCGACCCGCACGGCATCGAGCGCGGCGAGGTCGCCGGCCGCCTCGACCTTGGCGAGGGTTTCGTCACGGAGTGCGGCGAGATCGTCGATCATCGGAGGTCCCATGCGAAAAGGGCCGCCGGCAGGCCGGCAGCCCCTTACGTCACCCGAGGAGGAACCGGCGCGGAGGCCGGATCAGGCGGATGCGCGGGCCGCGGCGGCCTGGTCCACGACGGCGGCGAACGCCGCCGGCTCGTTGAAGGCGAGTTCGGCCAGCACCTTGCGGTCGAGCTCCAGCCCGGCCGCCTTCAGCCCGGCGATGAACTGGCTGTAGGTCAGCCCCTTCTCGCGCACCGCGGCGTTGATGCGCTGGATCCAGAGTGCCCTGAACTCGCGCTTCCTCACCTTGCGGTCGCGGTAGGCGTACTGAAGGCTCTTGTCGACCTTCTGCTTCGCCATCCGGATGGTGGTGCCGGCGCGGCCACGGAAGCCCTTCGCCCGCTCGAGAACCTTCTTGTGACGGGCATGGGCCGTCACGCCCCGCTTCACGCGTGCCATTGTTCAGCGTCCTTCCGCGATCAGAGCCCGTAGGGCGCCCACTGCTTCACCGTGCGCGCGTCCTGGTCCGTCAGGACCTGGCTGCCGCGGCCCTGGCGCTTCATCTTCTGCGCCTTGGCGGTGAGCTGGTGGCGCTTGAAGCCCGGGCCGGCGAGCACCTTGCCTGAGGCGGTGATCTTGAAGCGCTTCTTGACGCTGGCTTTCGTCTTGAGCTTGGGCATTTGACCATCCTTTCGTCCGAGGGGGTCGCGCGGGCGCGACCGAAGGCGGCCGGGCATGCCCCAGGGGCCCGGCGCGCGCAGAGCCGCGGCTTATAGGGCCGCGGGGGCGGGGGGGCAAGTGCCGCCACGAACGCGTCGTACGTTCACCTGCGCATACGTCCCGACGCGCTCGGTTGCTCGTGGGGCCAGAGGCGCGGCGTGCCATTCCTTGCGCCGTCTGTTGTCGCCGTCGGCTGGACATGCGATGGGCTACAGTACATTGAACGCAACCCCTTTGCCTTGAGAAGCGTACCGCTTTGGCTGCTGCCAAAACCGTTGCATCCGAGGTTGCCGGCGCAGCTTCATGGCGCGGCCCAGCCTGCGCGCGAGGCCGATCGCAGCTTGAGGCACGAGCCAAGGTACGATGCTTTGGTGTTGGTTGACGGTATGCGTGTCACCGACTCATTGCTGAATAAGGCCGAAGAAGTCGCGTTCCGCGAGTTGGACGCGATCGCGAAGGATAACAACCTACGGCTATTTGCCAAACCTAGGCTATCTGATGTACTAAAAAAAGATGGATTTTTGCCAAGCGATGTGTTTAATTTTTATACTAGATCCCATGTAGATTTCGTGGTAACAGACAAAAATACGAAGCCCCTATTTATCGTGGAATACGACGGCCCAAGTCACGCTGAATCCCGCCAACAGGAGCGTGACCAGATAAAGGATGCACTTTGTAAGGAAGCGGGGCTGGGGCTGCTTCGTATAAATACAAATTATATCACAAGACAATATCGTGGTATCAGTGTATTGCGATGGATTATTGAAGTTACAGAACTAGAGAAGGCGTTCTATAATGCCCAGGAGAAAGGCTATATAGCGTGGGATGAGCCCTTTGATCCAGCATCAGTCTCTGATGATGGGCGCGGGAAGAGATGGCCTTACTGGCTCTCCTTCTCGGCTATCCAGGCGTTAAACAGCTTCGCTCGGAGTGGGAATGTAAATAAAAGAAGAGGGTATGCTATAATTAGTGGATCGGACGCTTTGGGCAACCTGCGCGGGTTATCGTACATGTGGAATGGTGAAGTTGGGATTCTGGCTAAGGTATCTGTCAGAAATCAGAACTTTGATTTTCCCATTGTAGACTTACTTCACGAGCTATCAATCTGTGAGCTAAGTGAAAAAATGATTCTTTTCCAGTCTGGAAAAATTCAAGGGATGGGTTATAATCATTTTATGTCAGTTTTAAAAGTGTTTGGTAATAAATACAACGCTACTCCAAATTTTTTCATGGGATGGGGGCCGCCTGGTCTTTCATGGGACTTCTCAGCTGGTTGGAAATTCGGATAGCAGCTGACATGCGGGAGATCTCAGCCGGCCGCGGCGCTCAACTTTAGAACGAGGCACTCCCTGACGCGGGGCACGGAAGGCTACTCCACCCCTCACCCCCTAAGCGGAATCACCCGCTCCAACCGGCACCCCACCGCCGCGCCCTCCGCGAACGCCGGCGCCGAGGCGGGCGCGATCACGAACAGCATCCCCGCCGCCGTCTCCACCTCGTACTCGCGCGTCTGGCCCAGGAACGCCGCGCGCGCCACGCGCCCCGGCACCCCGCCGGCGTCCG
>NZ_JBHYDW010000197.1:0-6373 GCF_051860475.1 Elioraea sp.
AGTATCCGCCGGCGCACCACATCGCCAAGGCGCTCGCCACCTTCGCCGAGGAGGTGAACGGCAAGAACGCCGGCGTCACCGTGCAGGTGTTCCCCGCCCAGCAGCTCGCGCGCGTCGCCGAGAACTTCCCCGGCGTCGCCCGCGGCGCCTTCGAGGCCGCGGTCGCCACCAACTTCACCTGGGGCAACACCCTCCCCGAGATGAGCGCGCCGACCATCCCCTACCTGTTCACCGAGCTCGCGCGCATCCGCCGCTTCGCGGGATCGGAGGCGGCCAAGCATCTCGACGAGCTCACCCTGCGCCGCGGCGTGCGGAGCGTCGGCTGGCTGTTCACCACGCGGACCTCGATCTTCACCTCGCAGCGCCGCCCGATCGTGCAGCTCGCCGACTTCCAGGGGCTGAAGATCCGCGGCATCAATCCGATGATCGACAGCGGGCTCTCCGCGGTCGGCGCGGCACCCGCGGCCACGCCGGCGCCCGAGGTTGTCGGCGCCTTGCAGTCGGGCGTGCTCGACGCCGGGCTGACGGACGTCTCCGCCGCGGTCAGCCGTCGCTTCTACGAGGTGCAGCGCTACGGCACGGTGGCCCCCTTCTTCACCGTGTTCACCCAGGTCTACGTCAATCCACGCTTCTGGGACGGCCTGCCGGCCGGTGCGCGCAGCGCGCTCGAGACGAGCCTGCGCAAGGCCGAGGCGGACGCGATCGAGCTCACCGAGCAGACGGCGACCGCCGCGGTGGACGAGCTCGGCGCCAAGGGCATGACGCTGCACATCCAGACGCCCGAGGAGAGCGCCATCTGGAAGGCCGCCATGCAGCCGCCGGTGGCCGAGGCGTTCCTGCGCTCGGCCGGCGACAGCGGACGCCGCGCGCTCGACCTGCTCGGCCAGCTCACGGCCTGATCGCATGGACGGGCCGCCCGGCGCGCCGCGCTGGGCGGCCGCGCCACGCTTGGCCGAAGCGGCGGTGGCGCTGCTCTGCCGCCTCGGCGCGCTGCTCGGCGCGCTCGCCGGACTGATCTGCTTCGTCCTGGTCTGCGCCTCGGTCGCCTGGCGCTACTTCCTCGGTCAGCCGCAGCCCTGGATCGACCACATCGCCGCCTGGCTGGTGGTGGGGCTGACCATGTTCGCCGCCGCCGAGACGCAGCGCCGGGGCGAGCATATCGGCGTCGAGGTGCTGACGGCGCGGCTCACCGGCGCGCGCCGGCGCGCCGCGCGGATGTTCGGCGCGGCCGCCGTGGCGCTGACCGCGCTCATTCTGCTGCTGGAAGGGCTCGATACCGTCGCGTTCTCGCGCATGATCGGCATCGCCACCGACGTACGGGGCGTGCCGATCTGGTGGGTGCACACGCTGATCCCGATCGGTGCCGCGCTGCTGCTGCTGGCCGCACTCGCGCAGATCGTCGTGCTCGCCTGTGGGCTCGAGCCGCGCGGACCCGAGCAGAAGATCGATCACGGGGTTCCGGGCGGACGGGTGGAATGACGTTCTTCGCCACCCTCGCTGGTCTCCTGGTGCTGCTCTATCTCGGCGTGCCGATGTTCGCGGCGATGTTCCTGCTCTCGCTCGGCGTGTTGTGGCTGCATGAGGGCGCGGTCACGCTGCTCGGCGAACTGGTGTTCGGCAAGCTGGACAGCTACCTGCTGGTCGCGGTGCCGCTGTTCATGCTGATGGCGCATTTCATGGTGCGCGGCCGCGTCGTCGACGACCTGTTCCACACCGCGTATCTGATCCTGCGCCGCGTGCGCGGGGGCCTGGGCATCGCCACCGTCGCCGCCTGCACCGTGTTCGCCGCGATCTCGGGCTCCTCGGTCGCGACCGCGCTGACGATCGGCAAGGTCGCGATCCCGCAGATGCTGCGCTACGGCTACTCGCGCCGCGGCGCCTTCGGCGTGGTCGCCGGCGGCGGCACCTTGGGGATCCTCATTCCGCCCTCGGCGCCGATGATCCTCTACGCCTATGTCACCGAGGCCTCGGTCGGCGCGCTGTTCGCCGCCGGCGTGATCCCCGGCCTGATGATGGCGAGCATGTTCTCGCTCTGGTGCCTGCTGACCGAGCGCGGCAGCGGCATCGACGGCACCACTGGCCGTCCGGTCGAGGCGCCGCCGCCCGCCACCTGGTGCGAGCTGTTCACCTCGCTGCGCCGCTCGATCTGGGCGCTGACGCTCCCGCCCTTCGTGCTGGGCGGGATCTATTTCGGCGTCTTCACCCCCACCGAGGCCGCCGGCACCGGCGCGCTCTGGGCGCTGATCCTGGCGCTGGTGGTGTACCGCCAGATGCGGCTCGCCGAGCTCTGGGAGGGCGTGAACGAGGCGACCCGAACGGCGGCGATGCTGTTCATGATCATCGTCGGCGCCTCGCTCTACGGCTTCATGCTGACCAAGCTCGGCGCGCCGCAGGAACTGTCGCAGCTGATCGCCACCGCGGGCCTGGGGCGCATCGGCTTCCTGCTCTGCATGATGGTGCTGCTGTTCCTGCTCGGCCTGATCCTCGAGACCTTCTCGATCATCCTGCTGACCACGCCGGTGATCCTGCCGGTGCTGGATGCGATGGCGATCGACAAGGTGTGGTACGGCATCCTGCTGACGCTGAACCTGGAGATGGCGCTGATCTCGCCGCCCGTCGCGCTGAACATCGTGGTGATCAAGGCGATCACCGGCGCCCCGCTCGGCGAGGTCGGCTGGGCGGTGGTGCCCTACCTGGTAATGCTTGCCACAGGCGTCGGCCTGCTGATGGCGTTCCCGGAGATCGCGCTCTGGCTGCCCGGCGTGCTGGGCTATTGAACCGGTATCAGAACCGCACGATCGCGCCGAGATAGCCGCGCGTCTCCTGCTTGCCGCTCGCCGTATCGGACGGGCGGCCGCGCAGCTGGTGCGCGATCTCGGGCGTGACGGTGAGCCAGGTCGCGAGGTCGATGCGCGCGCCGATGCCGACGGAGGCGAGGCTCTCCCAGCGCCGCCCGTCGCGGTTGCGGTCGCGGTCGATCGCCGCCCCCCAGTCGCCGAAGATGTAGGCGCTCATCAGCGGCGCGAGCCCGCCCACCTCGCCGAGCGCGATCAGTCGGCGCAGCTCGACCCGTCCGCCGAAGCCGTGATCGCCCGTGGTGTTGCCCGGCGCGAAGCCGCGGCCGAGCCGCTCGCCGCCGAGCGCGAACCGTTCCGAGTTCGGCAGGATCGTGCCGGCGAGCTGGCCCACGAGCTCGCCGAACAGCGACCACTCGGGCGGCCCCAGCTCCTGCACCCGCGCGATCGAGCCGCGCAGCAGCGTGAAGTCCTCGCGCGCGCGGCTCGCGCCGGCACCGATCTTCGTCCCGGCGGTCGCGATCCCCTGACGCAGCGCCCCGTCGATCAGCGTCACGCCGTCGAACCGGTCGGCGACGTCCCAGGTGGCGCGCCCTTCCGCGACCAGCAGCCGATCGGTTGCCCGGCCGAGATCGACGCCCGCGAAGCGCTGCCTGGTCGTGCTCTCGCGCCAAGTCAGCCCGGCGCGCAGGAACAGGTTCTCGCTGCGCGTCCGGATCACCGGTACGAACAGCCCCGCGCGCAGGTTCGTCTCCTCCTGCAGCGCGGTCAACGCGACCGTGCCCGACTTGCGCAGATCCGGCCGCCCGCGGGTCGCGTCCGCGCCGAACTCGATGCGTACCCCGTCCAGGACCGTGCCGTCGAGCACGGCGAGCGGCAGCGACGCCGCACCCTCGATGAAGCGCAGCTCCGGTCCACCGAGAGAGGACGCCACGGAGAGGTCAAGCCGCTCGGTCTGGCCAAGCAGGTCGTAGGTGGTGAAGCCGGCGCGCGCGACCCATGGCCCGAACAGCCGCGAGGCACGATTGTCCACCAACGCGAATCCCTCATAGGGCCGCTGCGTGTACCGGACGGTCAGGTCGGCCGCGCCGAACGTGCTCGGCGAAGGACCGAGCACGGTCTCCACCCCGCCGCCGAGCGTGTCGCGCGACAGCAGGACCGCGCGCTCCAGCGTGCCGAGCGCCAGCGGCCGATCCTCGGCAACGAAGCGGAAGCGCCGCCGCAGCGCCTCCTGCCCCGAGTCCGGCCCCCCCTCGACCAGCACGCGGTCGATCAAACCCTCGACCACGACGATCCGCACGACGCCGTTCTCGATCGCCTGTGCGGGCAGGATCGCCTGCGACAGCACATAGCCCTCGGCGCGGTAGCGCGACGAGATCGCCGCCGTCAGCGCCTCGAGCGTCTCGATCGTCACGGCGGTGCCGATCAGCCCCGCCGAGAGCGGCGCAAGGCTCGCTTCGGGAATGGTGCGCGCCCCTTCGAGCCGGACCTCGCGCAGCACGAAGCTCGGCCCGGCAGGCGCCACCGGTGCCGCAGGCGTCGGCACCGTCTCGACCGCGGGAGGTTCCGCTCGGGGAACCAGCCGCGGCTCGAACTCGCGCCGCTGGAATTCGGGGCTTGCGGGACCGGGCGTGGGGATGGGCTGCGCGCCGGCGAGGGCGGGGAGAACGGCGAGGGCGAGCGCCGCGACGGCGGCGCGCCTCACCGCGGCGTCCTGCCGTAGGTGGTCCAGAAGGTTTCGAGCAGGTCGACCTCCACGCAGCCAAGCCCGGGCGGGCCAAGATTGATCGGGCCTCCGCACGGACCGGGCGCGTTGGGATCGTCAGGCGCGGCGCGCCCGGCGCCGGCCGGCACGAACCCGCCTGGCAGGCTGGGCTGGCCGGTCGCGAGCTGGATCACGTCGCCGAGGGAATAGCTCAGACGGAACGGGTCGGCAACGGCCGGGCCGGCCTCCAGCACCGTGGTGCGGAACCCGGCATCGGCGGGCGTGAAAGGCTGTACGCCGCGCCTGAACGGTTCGACCACGTCGAGCTGTCCCGCGAGGGATGGGGCCACGGGTGGCGGCGTGCCGGCCGGCGTCACGGTCAGCGTCCCGTTGACGAACGTGATCGCGTAGTTGGTGCTGGTCAGGCCCGACGGGATGATTGGAAAGGCGCCAGGCGGGCTGGCTGCGGTGGCCGCGGTGGCGAGCGCCAGCACTCCGCCCAGCACCGAGCCGTCCTGCCCCAGCACGAAGCCGACGATGGTTGCGCTGAACGAAGGATTGTCCTGGCCCTGCGGACGCGTCGCGTCGTCCGCCGCGACGGTGAGCGGCGCGGGGTTCACGGTCAGCGTGCCGGGGACGAACACGAGCGCGTAGTTCGTGCTCGTCAGTCCTGACGCCGTCACGGGATAGACCCCGACCGGGCTCGTCGGCGTCGCCGGTGTGGAGAAGGTCAGCGTGCCGCCGAGCGCGCCAGGATCCTGACCGAGCACGAAGCCGTCGTAGATCGCGGTGAAGGCCGGATTCGGCGCGCCGTAGGTGCGCGAGTCGATTGCGGTCACCGTCAGCGGCGCGGGGTTCACGGTCAGCGTGCCGGGGACGAGCACCAGCCCGTAGCCCTGGAGTGCGCCGCGCGCCGTCAGGCTCGCCACCGGCGTCGTCGGATAGACCCCGACATCCGCGGCCGCGGCCGCGCCGGCGCTGGTCGCCGTGGTGCCGCCTGCGAACACGGTGGCGAGCGGAGCATCCTTGGGGCGAAGCTGGCTCGCATCCGTCGTCGCGGCCGGGGCCACCCCGGTGCCATAGAGCTTGGCCAGGGTCTCGGCCGTCACCGTCAGCACAGGCTGCTCGCCATAGACGATCCGGTTGCCCGGCAGCACGTTCAGCCCGGTGACCTGGGTCGGGATGTCGGATCGCGGCGGGTCGGCGTAGTCGAAGGGCCGGTTGTAGAGGTCGAACTCGGCGGTGGCCGGCTCGGTGCCGAGCATGCCTGCGAAGCTGTCGAGGAACAGCAGCCAGCGGCCCACCGGCGCCGCGAGCGCCGCGGCACCGGCCTGGTTGTCGAAACCGCGTCCCGCCGCGATCGTCAGCACGTCGCCGGTGCCCGAGGCGCTGACCGTCGCCCCTGGCGCGAGCGTCACCCGCTCCTCCGATACCAGCGCGAGCTGCCCCGCCGCGACCGGCGCATTGAGCGTGATCGCGCCGGTACCGCGCGTGTCGACCCGCAGCCCCACCGTCGAGGTGTAGCTGCTCGCGGTGATCCCCGCCCCGGGCCCGGCCGCCGAGGGCTCGAGCGTGAAGTCGCTGCCCGGAGCGAGATTGAAGATCGGCGACACGGTCGCGCTGATCGCGCCTGCAACACGCACCTCGCCGCCGTTGCCGGTCGCGAGCGTGCCCGCCTGCACCAGCCCGTCCCAGATCTGCTCCGGCGCGCGCATGGTCAGCGGCGCCCCGTTCAGCGCCTGCACGCGGCCCGGACTGCCGGGCGCGCCGTCCGCCACCTGGATCCGGCGGCTTGCCTCCATCGTGACGGAGCCGCCCGCCCCGGCGACGACCTCGGCGAAGGCGTTCGTGCCCGGGCCGCCGATCACGCGGA
>NZ_JBHYDW010000198.1:0-6348 GCF_051860475.1 Elioraea sp.
CGCGCCGGGCGGCGGCGCGGCCTCGGCGATCGCGCGCAGATCGGTCTCGGCCACCGGCGCGTCATCGGGCCAGGCCGGCGGGATCGGCACGCCGCCGATCGAGGCGGGGAGCACGAAGGCGCCGGGCGGCTCGGGTGGCAGCGGCAGGGTCCCGGCCACCGGGCTCGCGGCCGGCGCCGGCACGGACGCGGGCGTCGGCCCGGGCGGCGGCAGCGGCTCGGCGACCACCGCGCGCTCGCCATCGGCCAGCGTGGTGACCGGTGCGGTCGCCACCGGATCGGGCGCCTGGGCAACCGCGGCACCGACCGGCACCGGTGGCGGCAGGCGCAGCGGCAGCATCAGCCGCTGGCCGGGGCGGATCGTGTAGGGCGCGGCGAGCCCGTTCGCGGTCGCGAGCTCCTGCCAGTCGACGTCGTTGCGTCGGGCGATCGCGCGCACCGTGTCGCCCGGCAGCACCGCGACCACGGGCGGCGTCACCGCCGGCGCGACCACGGTGGGCGCAGGCGCGCGGCCAACGCAGCCGCCGAGCACCAGCCCGGCCAGCAGCACCGCCGACACGCTCAGGTTGCACCTCCGGAGCCCCGGAACCGGCGTCACGATGGAATGCTCCTCACGCCTTGCGACTCGTCCCGGGGCCGTTATACGGAGCGGCCGAGTCGCGCTGCAACCGACACCCGCTTGACCGTGGCATTTCTGCACCCGGGCGTTGCCGGGATGCCTCACCCCCGTACGGGGACGTCCAGCGTCTCGGTCGCGGGCGGCGGCTCTGGCACCAGCGGCACGAAGCGCACGGCGGTGAGCCGCTCGCGCTCCCAGGCATCGCCGGTGCGGGTCAGGCGCCAGAGCCACTGGTCGTGCGGGCTCGGCCCCATCGGCAGCACCATCACGCCGCCCTCGGGGCTGAGCTGGTCCATAAGCGCCGGCGGCGCCTCGCGCGGCGCGGCGGTGACGATGATGCGGTCGAACGGCGCCAGCTCCGGCCACCCCTTGGTGCCGTCGGCGCAGCGCGTGACGATGTTCGTCAGGCCGAGTTCGCGGAAGATCGCCTCGGCGCGTTCCAGCAGCGCCGGGTGCCGCTCGATCGTGTAGAGCCGGCGGCAGAGCTTCGCCAGCACCGCGGCCTGATAGCCCGACCCCGTGCCGATCTCCAGCACCCTGTGTTTCTTCGATACCTGAAGCGCCTCGGTCATCAGCGCCACCACCTGCGGCTGGCTGATCGTCTGGCCGAGCCCGATCGGCAGGGCCATGTCCTCCCACGCCTGGTCCTTGAATGTTTCAGGCACAAAGACTTCACGAGGGATGCTCTCGATCGCTGCGAGTACGGCGGCGTCCGTGATGCCGGCCCGGCGCAGCGCCAGGATCAGGCGGATGCGCGAGGGGTCTGACGCCACGTCTCAGCCGAAGGCTTCGCGCAGATCGCCGAGGAACCCGCGCGCGGTGAAGTCGATGGAGATCGGCGTGATGGCGATCGCGCCGTCATTGATCGCCGAGAGATCCGAGCCGCGCGGCTGCACCTCCTCCTTCGACCAGTCCACCAGCCAGTAATAGGGCCGGCCGTCCGGGTCGGTGCGCTTCTCGAGCGCGAGCCCCTGCTTGCGCCGGCCCTGATGCGCGACCCGCACGCCCGAGATCGTGTCGAGCGACCGGTCGGGGACGTTCACATTCACCAGCGTCTCGTCCGGCCAGGGCTGGGCGGCGAGGCGGCGGATGATGTCGGGCAGCAGGCGCTCGCAGGTGTCCCAGCGCGGCTTGCGCGGTTTGGTGCCGTTGCGCTCGGGCAGGTCGAGCGAGAGCGCGATCGCGCGCCGTCCGAGCAGCGTCGCCTCCATCGCCGCCGCGACCGTGCCGGAATAGCCGATGTCCTCGCCCAGATTGGCGCCCATGTTGATGCCGGACAGCACGAGGTCGGGCGGCCGCTGGCCGAGAATGTCGTGCACGGCGACCAGCACGCAGTCGGTCGGCGTGCCCTCGACCGCGAAGCGGCGCGGCGCCAGCCGTTGGGCCCGGAGCGGCCGGCGCACGGTGAGCGAGTGGCTGACCGCCGATTGCTGCGTCTCGGGCGCCACCACCCAGACATCGCGCGAGAGGGTGCGCGCGATCCGCTCCAGCACCTTGATGCCCGGCGCGGTGATGCCGTCGTCGTTGGTGACCAGGATGCGGGCGGCCGAAAGGTCGGGGATCGGGGCGTGGCGGTGGGTCATGGGGCGATCGCCGCGAGTCCGCCCATGTAGGAGCGCAGCGCCTCGGGGATGTCGATGCCGCCGTCGGGCCGCTGATAGGTCTCCATCACCGCGATCAGCGCCCGCCCGACCGCGACGCCAGAGCCGTTCAGCGTATGGACGAAGCGCGTGCCCTTGCCCTCGGCCGGGCGGTAGCGCGCGTCCATGCGGCGGGCCTGGAAGTCGCGGCAGTTCGAGCACGAGCTGATCTCGCGATAGGTCCCCTGCCCCGGCAGCCAGACTTCCAGGTCGTAGGTGCGGGTCGCGCCGAAGCCGATATCGCCCGAGCAGAGATCCACGACCCGATAGGCAAGGCCGAGCCGTTGCAGCACGATCTCAGCCGCGGCCGTCATGCGCGCGTGCTCGACGTCCGACTGCTCGGGCGTGGTGACCGAGACGAGCTCCACCTTCATGAACTGGTGCTGGCGCAGCATGCCGCGCGTGTCGCGCCCCGCACTGCCCGCCTCGGCGCGGAAGCAGGGCGTCAGCGCGGCGACGCGCAGCGGCAGGTCGGGCTCGGCCAGAACCTGCTCGCGCACGAGGTTGGTCAACGGCACCTCGGCGGTCGGGATCAGCCAGCGCCCGTCGGTCGTCGCGAACTGGTCCTCGCGGAACTTCGGCAACTGGCCGGTGCCGTGGAGCACCGCCTCGCGCACCAGCAGCGGCGGGTTGACCTCGGTGTAGCCGTGTTCGCCTGTCTGCACGTCGAGCATGAACTGGCCGAGCGCGCGTTCCAGCCGCGCGAGCGCCCCCTTCAGTACGACGAAGCGGCTGCCGGCGAGCCGGGAGGCCGCCTCGAAATCCATCAGGCCGAGCCGTTCGCCCAGCTCGAAATGCTGGAGCGGCGTGAAGCCGAACGCGCGGGGCTCGTTCCAGGTGCGCAGTACGACGTTATCGGCCTCGGAGGCGCCGGTCGGCACCGCATCGTCGAGCCAGTTGGGGATGGTCGCGAGCAGCGCGTCGAGTTCGGCGCCGAGCCGCTTCTCGTCGGCCTCTTCCCGCGCGATCGCCTCGGCCATCGACGCCGCCTCGGCCTGGAGCGCCGAGGTGTCCTCGCCCTTGCCGCGCGCCGCACCGATGCGCCTGGAGAGCGCGTTGCGCGCCGCCTGCATCTCCTGGAACGCCGTCTGCGCGGCGCGCCGGCGCTGGTCGAGCGACAGGATCTCCGCCGAGAGCGGGGCGAGGCCACGGCGGGCGAGCACCGCGTCGAACGCCTCCGGCGCCTCGCGGATCCGGCGAATGTCATGCATCGGGAATGTCCAGTCAGTCGGCGGCGGCAGCGGCCGCGGCAGCCTCCGCGCGCTTGCGGAAGATCCTCGCGGCGATGATCGAGGCTTCGTAGAGCAGGATCAGCGGCAGCGCGAGGCCGACCTGGCTGATCACGTCGGGGGGCGTGATGATCGCGGCGCAGACGAACATGCCGACGATTGCGTAGCGGCGCTTCGAGGCCATCCCCTCTGGCGTGATGATGCCGACGCGCGCCATCAGCACGAGACCGACCGGCATCAGGAAGGCGAAGCCGAAGGCGAAGATCAGCCGCATCACCAGCGAGAGATACTCGCCGACCTTGGCCTCGAGCTGGATTGGCAGCCCGCCGCCGCCCGTAGGGGTCTCGAAGCTGAGGAAGAAGTGCCACGCCGCCGGAATGACCAGGTAGTAGCAGAACGCGGCGCCGGCGAAGAAGAAGAACGGGGTCGCCAGCAGGAACGGCAGCACCGCGCGCTTCTCGGAGCGATAGAGGCCCGGCGCGATGAACAGCCAGAGCTGGGTCGCCCACCAGGGAAAGCTGATCATCAGCGCCCCCCACATCGCGACCTTCAGGTAGGTGAAGAACGCCTCGTAGAGCGCGGTGAAGATCATCCGCCGCTCCTGCCCGGTCTGCTGCTGCAGGATGTCGGCGAGGGGGGCGGCGAGGAAGCCGTAGATCTGCTCGGAGAAGATGTAGCAGACGATGAAGGACAGCACGAAGCCGCCCACCGCCATCATCACCCGCTGCCGGAGCTCGATCAGGTGATCGATCAGCGGCATCGGCTTGTCGTCGATGGAGTCCTCTTCCGGGCGCATCCGACTCAGACCGTGTCACGCGTCCTGGTGCCGGGCGGGACGAAGGCCGGCGGCTCGTCCACGGCGGGAGGCGGCGGTGGCGAGGCGGGCTCCGCCGGTAGCGCCTCGGCCGCGGCCGTCGCCGGCGCGGGGCTAGGCGCCGGCGTGCTCGCCGGCTCGGCGAAGGGATCGTTGAACGACTTCGCCAGATCCTTGTTCGGGTCGATCTCCTCCTCGAACTGACGCTTCATGTCGTAGGCGCCGTGGCGCACCTCGTCGATCTGGCGCTTCACCTCATCGAGCTTGGTCTCGCGCATCATCTCATCCACATGGACCTGGAACTCGCCGGCCATCCGCCGTGCCTTGCGGATGAACTCGGCAATCCCCTTGATCGCGTGCGGCAGATCCTTCGGGCCGATCACCACCAGGGCGACCACCAGGATCAGCGCAATCTCGGTCCAGGCCAGATCAAGCATGTCGTGTCGGCGCGGGGGTCAGCGTCCTGCGCCCATCCTCACCGCTTGGGTTCCGCATCGCCCTCGTTGAAGGGCGCGTCGGCGGACTCGGTCTTCGCGTCCGCCACCTCGCGCTTGAGGCTCTTGAGCCCCTTTGCCGCCTCTGCCGCCAGGGCCGGGATCTTGTGCGAGCCGAACAGCAGGGCGAGCACGAGCCCCGCGATCACGATCTGCCAGATGCCGATACTCATGTCCGTGTGCGTCCCCCGGGCGCTGTCGCCGCGTTCCCGACGAGGCGGCGGATCATGGCAGAGCGCGGATGCGGCGGCAACGCGCGGTCCCGCGAGCCCTCCCACGCCCAGTTCTCATGCCGCCGCGCGGTCCTGTCCCTCATCGGGGAACACATGCGCCCTCGTCGGGTCGAGCGCAACCGCCACCACGGCATCGCGCGCCGGCAGGTACTCGCCGGGGATGCGGGCGTGGATATGGACCTCGCGCCCGCCATCCATCACGGAGAGATGCACCATCGAGGTCCGGCCGAGCAGCCGCGAAGCCTCGACGCGGGCGCGGGCATGGCACGCCTCGCCCGCCTCCTCTGGCATCAGCCGGATCCCCTCGGGGCGGATCAGCACCTGCACCACCGCGCCCTCGGCCAGCCCCAGCGCCGGCACCGGGCCGAACGGGGTCGCGACCATGCCCATGCGCACGGTCCCGGCGAGCCGGTTCACCTCGCCGAGGAAGGCGGCGACGAAGGGGGTCGCGGGGTGGAGGTAGATCTGCGCCGGCGGCCCCTCCTGGGCGATCAGCCCGTCATGCAGCATCGCCATGCGGTCCGCCATGAACATGGCCTCCTCGGCGTCGTGGGTGACCATCAGCACCGCGATCCCCTCCTCCTGGAGCACGTGCAGCGTGTCGTCGCGCACGCGGTCGCGCAGCCGCGCATCGAGGCCCGAGAACGGCTCGTCGAGCAGCAGCACGCGCGGGCGCGGCGCGAGCGCGCGGGCGAGCGCGATCCGCTGCTGCTGCCCGCCCGAGAGCGTGTGCGGCATCGCGTTTGCGAAGCGCTCCATACCGACGCGCGCGAGCATCTCGCGCACGCGCTCGGCCCGGCCGGCGCTGCGCAGGCCGAAGCCGATGTTCTGCGCCACGGTGAGGTGCGGGAACAGCGCGAAGTCCTGGAACAGCAAGCCCACGCCGCGATCCTCGGGCGGCACCTCGCGGCCGGGCTCGGCAACCAGCACGCCGCCGATCCACACCCGCCCGTGCTGGAGCGGGGTGAGCCCGGCGGCGATGCGCAAGAGCGTCGTCTTGCCGTCGCCCGAGGGCCCGAGCAGGCAGACGATCTCGCCCGGCCCGACCGCGAGGTCGATCCCGCGCAGCACCACATGCGCGCCGAAGCTGTGGCGAATGCCCTCGAGTCGGAGCGTCATCGCCTCACGCGCCCCGCGCCCCCTCGTCCTCGGGGTCGAGCGGCGGCGCCGCCTCCTCCTCGGCGTCCGGCGGGGGCGGCGGCAGCGCCCCCTCCTCGCCGCCCGCGGGCGGCCGCGCGCCCCCGCCCCGGTGGGGCACCCCGCCCCCCCGCACCCCCGCGAGCGGTGGGCGGGGCGGAAGCCACGCGAGGCCGAGAATTG
>NZ_JBHYDW010000199.1:0-6274 GCF_051860475.1 Elioraea sp.
TCATGGCCTCCTGGCTGGCAAGCCGGGTGACGGGGGTGGGGTCGGTGGCGCGCGCGCCGGGGTAGTAGGGAATAAATCAGTGGGGGGAGGACGCTCCTCCCCCCACACCCCCCTGCACCACCAGCGTGCCCTGCGCAACCGATACGCAGGCGTGCCTAGCGGTTCGGCACCGCGCCGCTTCGCAGCGCCGTTCCATCTGGACTCGACGCGCGGCACGATTGTTGCTGCACTCCCACCATGGATTGCGGGGTCGAACGGGAACGCCACGCCCCTGCCGCGCCAGGCGCGGCCGGACACACCCTCGATGTCGAGGACGTGACGGTCCGCTTCGGCGCCTTCACCGCACTCGATGCCGTCAGTCTTGGCGTCGAACCGGGCGAGATCCTCGCCCTGCTCGGACCCTCGGGCTGCGGCAAGACCACACTGTTGCGCACCGTCGCCGGGTTCGTGCGCCAGGCCGCCGGACGCGTGCACATCGACCGCCGCTCGATCGACCACCTGCCGCCGAACCGGCGCGAGGTCGGCATCGTGTTCCAGAACTACGCCCTCTTTCCGCACATGAGTGTGGCCGAGAACGTCGCCTACGGGCTGCGCGCGCGTGGCCGCCGCGGCGAGGCGGTGAGGCGACGCGTCGGCGAACTGCTCGAGCTTGTCCAGCTCGGCGCGCTTCGCGAACGACGCCCCGCGCAGCTCTCGGGCGGACAGCAGCAGCGCGTGGCACTCGCCCGCGCGCTTGCGCCCGAGCCGCGCGTCCTCCTGCTCGACGAGCCCTTCGCAGCACTCGACCGAAGCCTCCGCCTCGACATGCAGATCGAGATCAAGCGGCTGCAGCGCAGCCTCGGCCTCACCGCGATCCTCGTCACCCACGACCAGGACGAGGCGATGAGTGTCGCCGACCGGATCGCGGTGATGCGGCACGGACGGATCGAGCAGCTCGGCACGCCCGTCGGCGTCTACGACGCACCCGACACACTGTTCGTCGCCGGCTTCATCGGCACCGCGAACCGCCTCGCCGGACAGCTCGTTGCGTCGTCGAACGGCCGCGCCACCGTGCGGCTCGACGCCGGCGCGACCATCGAACTCGACGCGCCTCGCACCCCCGCGCCCGGCGCGCGCGTGCTGCTCTCGGTGCGCCCCGAGCACCTCGTGCTCGCCTCCGAGGCGGCTCCCGATCGCTTCCCCGTCACGCTCGGCCTCGCCGTGCCGCTCGGCGGGCAGACCATCCGCGAGGCGCGCACCACCGACGGCGCACCGCTGCGCCTGACCGAGACGCGCCGCGGCGCGATCGCCGATCGCGGCCGCGCGGGCTTCTGCATGCTGGCCGCCGACGCGCGACCCGCCCTGTTTCCATTCCCCGAGACCGAGGAGGACTGAGATGACACACCGCACCCGGCTGACACGCCGCACCGCACTTGTCGGCTCCGCCGCCGTGCTCGCCGCCGCCGCGCTGCCGCGCCCGGCCCTTGCGCGCGGCAGCCTCACCGCGGCGATCTATCCCGGCTCGTGGGACGAGGCCTACCGCACCCATGTCGTGCCGGCGCTGAAAGCCGCGCACGGGATCGACCTGGCGATGGAGCCGCTGTTCGCGGTCGATCAGATCAACAAGGCGCAGGCAGCGCGCGGCATCCCGCCCTTCGACGCCTTCGTGCTCGATCCAGGCCCGCGCATCGTCGGCATCGAGCGCGGCCTGTTCGAGCGCTTCGATCCGGCCAGGCTTTCCAACCGTGCCAAGGTGCCGGCGCACCTCGCCGATGAATGGGGCGTCGGGGTGGCCGCGCAGCTCGTCGGCATCGCCTACAACCCGAGCAAGCTGCCGAAGCCCTCGGGCTGGGCCGACCTGTTCAAGGAGCCGTTCGTGTCGCGGCTCGGCATCACCGGGTTCCAGACCACGTTTGGCACGGTGAGCCTGATCGAGATCTCCAGGGTGTTCGGCGGCTCGGAGACCGACGTCGAGCCCGCGCTCGCCGAGCTGAAGAAGGTGCTGCCGAGGATCGCCGCGGTCGGCGCGCCGGCCGCCATGCCGGGCCTCTTCCAGCAGGGCCAGTGCGACATCATGTACACCAACACTCAGACCGTGACGACGCTGAAGGGCCGCGGCGTCGACATCGCCTTCGTCGCCCCAGAGACCGGCGCGATCGCCTTCCCCACGACGATGCACATCGTCAAGGGCAGCGAGGCGATCGAGAACGCCTACAAGTACCTCGACGTGGCGATCAGCACGCCGGTGCAGGACGCGCTGGCCAAACCGCCGTTCAACTTCGTGCCCGTCAACCGCGACGTCACGCTCGACGCCGATCTGCCGATGCGCAGCCTCGACGACATGGCGGGCTTCGTCTCGCATGACTGGTCGAAGATCAATCCGCTGCGCTCGGCCTGGATCCAGCGCTTCAACCGCGAAATGGCGCGGTGACCTCCGTTGCCGCCACCCTGCCGGCCGCCGGCTTGGTGGCGGCCTCCCGGCCTCGTTCGGCTGCCTGGGCGCTCGGTCTGCCGCTCGGGCTCGCCTATCTCGCGTTCTTCCTCGCTCCACTCCTGATGCTGCTCGCGGTCAGCTTCTACGAGGATGATCGCCTGACAACAGTGGGACCCGGGCAGTGGCAGCGCTTCCTCGGCGATGCCTTCCACTGGAAGGTGATCACCGACACGCTGCTGCTCGGGGTCAAGACCGTTTGCGCGACCGTGCTGCTCGGCTACCCGCTTGCGCTGCTCTATCGCGAGATCTCGCCGTTCTGGCAGCGCGCGCTGTTGTTCGTCGCGGTGCTGCCGCTGCTCACCTCGGTGGTCGTGCGCACCTTCGCCTGGATCGTGATCCTCGGCCGCGAGGGCGTGATCAACTCGCTCGTGCTGGGTCTGGGCCTCGTGGCCGAGCCGCTCCGGCTGCTGCAGACCGAGGTCGGGCTGGTGCTGGCACTCACCCAGATCGAGATGCCGCTCCTGCTGCTGCCGCTGCTCGCGGTGATGGCGCGGATCGATCCCAACGTGATCGACGCCTCCGCCTCGCTCGGCGCCTCGCCCTGGCGGACGCTGTTCCGCGTGATCCTGCCGCTCAGCCTGCCGGGCCTCGCGGCGGGGTGCCTGCTGGTGTTCGCCTCGTCCACCACCGCCTTCATCTCGCACTCGGTGATCGGTGGCGGGCGGCTCGTCTATCTGCCGGCGCTGGTGTGGCAGCAGGCGATGGTGGTGTCCGACTGGCCGTTCGCCGCCGTCGCCGCCGTGACACTGATGGTCTCGGTGCTGGCGGTGATCGCGGTGATCGCGCTCGCCGGAAAGGTCGCGACGGGGCGCCTCGGTGGCTAGGCGGCGCAGCCTCGGCGAGTTCGCCTATGCGCTGACGATCGGCGCGCTCGCGACACTCGCGCTGGTGATTCTGATCGGCCCGGTGCTGATCGTGCTCGCGACCAGCCTGACCGACAGCCACGCGATCCGCTTTCCGCCCGAGGGGATCTCGTTCCGCTGGTACGCGCTGCTGCTCGATCCGGTGCGATCGGGCCAGATCCACCGCGCCGCCTCGAACACGCTGACGGTCGCGGCGATGGCGGCTCTGCTCGCGACCGTGCTCGGCACCATGGCGGCGATGGCGCTCGCGCGCTCGGCCTCGGCGCGGTCGCGCGCGCTCGACGGGTTCTTCATGTCGCCGCTCGTGCTGCCGGGCCTCGCCTTCGGGCTCGCCGCCCTCGTCTACTTCACCCTGCTCGGCTTCCGCCTCTCGCTGGACCTGCTGGTGGCGGGGCATCTGATCGTGGTCGTGCCGTTCGTGCTGCGCACCGTCGGCGCGTCGCTCAGCCAGCTCGACCCGGCCCTGCTCGATGCCTCGGCGAGCCTTGGCGGCGGCCGGCTCTACACCTTCCGCCGCGTCACCCTGCCGCTGATCGCGCCGGGCATCGCGGCGGGCGCGTTCCTCGCCTTCATGGCCTCGGTGGACAACGTGCCGGTCTCGCTCTTCCTCTCCTCGGCGCGCACCGACATGCTGCCGATCCGGATGTGGGGCATGATGGAGTCGACGCTCGATGTGCGCGTCGCGGCCGTCTCCGGCGTGCTGATCGCCGTGGCGTTCGTGCTGATGATCGTGATGGAGCGGCTCGTGGGACTCACGCGCCGGATGCGAGGATAGGACCATGGAGCTGCCGGCCACACCCTTGACCGCGCAGGGCTTCGCCTCGTTCGGCGACGTGTTCGCGGTGCCCGCCTCGCCCGGGCGGCACTACGCCGAGGCGGCGCTCGCGAACGCGCGGCCGGGCGCGCAGCCCTCGCTCTCGGTCGCGCTGCGCGATCCGGCCCCGCCCGGCCCGATCGTCGCGCGGGTGATGGAGCGGCACGCGTTCTCCTCGCAGTCCTTCGTGCCGATGGCGCCCGGCCGGTTCCTCGTGCTGGTCGCGCCGCACGCCGCCGGCGGCGGGCCGGACATGGCGCAGGCGCGCGCCTTCGTCGCCGGTCCCGGCCAGGGCGTCACCTACGGCGCGGACGTCTGGCACCATGGAATGACCGTGCTCGACGCCCCGCTTGCCTTCGGCGTGTTCATGTGGCGCGACGGCAGCGCGGGCGACGAGGAGTTCGTCGATATCGCGCCGCTCACGATCCGCCTGCCCTGACCGGAGACACCGATGCCCTACCAGGTCCGCCGCGACTTCGTCGGCTACGGCGCCACCCCGCCCGATCCGCGCTGGCCGAACGGTGCGCGGCTCGCGGTCAACTTCGTGATGAACTACGAGGAGGGCTCCGAGCCCTCGATGCAGGACGGCGAGGGCCATACCGAGACCGGGCTCACCGAGGCGCACGGGCTCAATCAGGTGAAGTCGGGGCGCGACCTCGCCGCCGAGGGGATGTTCGAGTACGGCAGCCGCGTCGGGTTCTGGCGGCTGATGCGCCTGTTCCAGGAGCGCAATCTGCCGCTGACCGTGTTCGGCTGCGCGCTGGCACTCGAGCGCAACCCCGAGGCCGCGGCCGCGCTCCGCGCGAGCGGCTTCGACGTGTGCAGCCACGGCTGGCGCTGGATCAAGCACTTCGAACTGTCCGAGGAGGAGGAGCGGGAGCACATCAGCCGTGCCGTGGCCTCGTTCCAGCGAACGGTCGGCGCGCGGCCGGAGGGCTGGTACTGCCGCTACGGCCCCTCGGTGAACACGCGCCGGCTCGTGGTCGAGGAGGGCGGCTTCCTCTACGACTCCGACTACTATGGCGACGAGCTGCCGTTCTGGGTCACGGTGGACGGCAGGGGCCACCTGGTCGTGCCCTATTCGCTCACCAACAATGACGGCAAGTACGCCGGCTGGATGGGCACCTCGGAGCAGTGGTTCTCGTTCATCCGTGACGCCTTCGACATGCTGTTGGCGGAGGGGGCGCGCACGCCGAGGATGATGTCGGTCGGGCTGCACATGCGGCTGATCGGACACCCGGCCCGAGCGGTCGGGCTCGCGCGGCTGCTCGACCACATGATGGCGCGCGACGATGTCTGGATCTGCCGGCGCATCGACCTCGCGCGGCACTGGGCGGCGACCCATCCCTATCCGGGGCGGGGGCTGAACGAATCGGGCTGACCGCCCAATTCCTAGGCAAGAGTCGCCGGACCGCGCCCGCGATTCGGGCGACTCAGGTCGATTTGCCTGCTGATTGGCCTCCTCACCCTTGGCATGGTCGTTGCTGCACCGCGATAGCGCCGCGACATGCAGGCGCCCGGACGCGGCCCGGCCCGGCCGCGCAGATGTCGAGGGAGACAGGGGTCATGATCTCACGCCGCGGCCTGCTGGCCGGTGCCACTGCCCTCGCGGGAGCGGCCGCACTGGCCCGTCCTGCGATCGCCCAGACCGGGCCGATCCGTGTGGGCATCCTCCATTCGCTCTCGGGCACCATGGCGATCAGCGAAACCACGCTGAAGGACGTCATGCTGATGCTGATCGCCGAGCAGAACCGCAAGGGCGGCCTGCTCGGCCGCCAGCTTGAGCCGGTGGTCGTCGATCCGGCATCGAACTGGCCGCTGTTCGCCGAGAAGGCGCGCGAGCTGATCAGCGTCAACCGCGTCGCGGCCGTGTTCGGCTGCTGGACCAGCGTGAGCCGCAAATCCGTGCTGCCGGTGTTCGAGGAGCTCAACAACATCCTCTTCTACCCCGTGCAGTACGAGGGCGAGGAGAGCTCGAAGAACATCTTCTACACCGGGGCTGCGCCGAACCAGCAGGCGATCCCGGCGGTGGACTACCTGATGGAGGAGGAGAACGTACAGCGCTGGGCGCTGCTCGGCACCGACTACGTCTACCCGCGTACCACCAACCGCATCCTCGACGCC
>NZ_JBHYDW010000200.1:0-6256 GCF_051860475.1 Elioraea sp.
ACCCCCCCGCGACACCGTCGCGCTGGGACCTTGCGATCCTCGATCTCGGCGCCGGGATCGAGAAGCTGCAACGCCGCCTCGCGAGCGCGGCCGACACGCTGCTCGTGCTGACGACCGAGGAGCCGACCGCGCTGACCGACGCCTATGCCTGCCTGAAGCTCGCCGAAGCCGACAGGCCCGGCGGGGATCGGCGCGTCGTCATCAACATGGCCACCTCGCGCGCGAACGGTGAGCGCACGGCGGCGGTTCTGCAGAAGTCCTGCGGGCGCTTCCTCGGCGTCACCCCGCCGCTTGCCGGCGTGGTCCGCCGCGACCCGCGCGTGGCTGACGCGATCCGCCGCCAGTGGCGGTTCCTGACCCGCCACCCCACCGCCGTGGCCGCGCGCGCGGTCGCGGCGGTGGCCGAGACCCTGCTCGCCGCAGTCGCCTGAAGCTACGGCAGCACGCGGTAGACGGTCGTATCGCGCACAAGACGATCCTCGAGTTCGCGCGTCACCGCGACCTGGTAGCACGCGAGCGGTTCCAGCCCATCACGCGGCAGATAGGCGCGGCCCGGGTCGGCGAGCAGCACGGCGACGCCGCGGCCGGCGGCCTCGCGCAGCCACGGCACCACGCGTGCGGTCATGCGCGCCTCGTAGCAGACATCGCCGGCGAGGATCACCTCGGCCTCGGCCGGATGGACCAGCGGATTGCTGAGCGACACAGCTACCGCGACACCGTTCAGCGCTGCGTTGGCGCGGATCGCCGCACCGGCGAGCGGATCGATCTCCGCGGCCGTCACCGCCGCCGCTCCCGCTCGTGAAGCCGCGATCCCAGCGATCCCGCCGCCTGCCGCAAGGTCGAGCACGCGCCTGCCCGCGACCTGCGCAGGATCGTCGAGCACGAAGCGTGCGAGCGCCTGCCCGCCCGGCCAGGCGAAGGCCCAATAGGGCGGCTCCACGCCCTGGCGCGCCAGACTCGCCTCGCTCGCCTGCCAGATCGGCGTGATCTCGGACGCCAGGTACAGCGCGAGTTCGGGCACGAGCGGCGCGCGGCCGATCGCGGTCTGGCCGGCCACGAAGGCGGCTGCCGCCTCGGGCGTCACGCGGCGCGTCCCACCACAAGCGCCGCCGCGACCGCCAATCCGACTTCGCGATTGGCGCGGAACAGCCTGCCGCACTGCGCCACGTCGTGGATGTCGAGTGTCACGACCTGCCGCGCGAGCAGCGACGCGGGCAGCGCGAGGGCGGCGAAGAACCACGCCGACATCCCCAGAAGCGCCCCCGAGAGCGCGACCAGCGCCACAGCGACGACGTAGCATGCGCCGAGGAAGGGCCGCGTGCGCTCGCCGAACAGACGTGCAGTCGAGTGCACGCCGATCAGGGCGTCGTCCGCGCGGTCCTGGTGCGCGTAGATCGTGTCGTAGCCGAGGGTCCAGAAGAACGCCGCCGCGTAGAGCACCAGCGCGGCGGCGTCGAGCGTGCCGGCGGCGGCGGCGTAGCCCATCGGCACGCCCCAGTTGAAGGTGACGCCGAGAAACGCCTGCGGCCACCAGGTTACCCGTTTCATCAGCGGATAGATCGCGATCGGCAGCAGCGAGGCCACACCGAGCGCGATCGCCAGCGGATGGAGCTGGAGCAGGATGATCAGGCCGAGCGACAGCAGCGCGGCGAGGAAGACCAGCGCGCGCAGCGGCGTGATCGCGCCGGAAGCGAGCGGGCGCGCGGCGGTGCGCGCGACGCGACGGTCGATGTCGCGATCCCAGAGATCGTTGACCACGCAGCCGGCGCCGCGCATGACCACCGCGCCGATGCCGAACAGCGCGACCAGCCACGGATCCGGCCAGGGCGAACCCGCGAGCGCCAGTCCCCAGAGCCCGGGCAGGAACAGCAGCCACGTCCCGATCGGCCGGTCGAGCCGGATCAGCACCGCATAGGGGCGCGCGGCCTCGGGCAGGGCCGCGATCAGCCCGCCCGGCCGAATGTCGCTCGTCTGCGCGCCTGCCTGGTCCATCGCCCCTATAGTCGATGGGGCAGCGGGAACGGCAAGTGAGCGATGACCGAGATCCGACTCTTCGTGCCCGGCCCCCTCGCGGCGGGGACCGAGGTCGCCACCACCGCAGGGCAGGCGCACTACCTCGCCGCGGTGATGCGCCGTGCCCCCGGTGACTCCGTGCTGCTGTTCGACGGAACGAGCGGCGAGTGGCGCGCGCGCATCGCTGCGCTCTCGCGCAAGGCTGCCATGCTTGCGGTGGAGGAGCAGACCCGCCCCCAGCGTGCCGAGGCCGATCTTTGGCTGCTCGCGCCCATGCTGAAGCGCGTGGCCACGGAGTGGATGGTCGAGAAGGCGACCGAGCTCGGCGCCTCGCGCATCCTGCTGACCACCAGCGCGCGGAGCGCGGTCACGCGCGCGAACCGCGACCGGCTGGCCGCGATCGCCACCGAGGCGGCCGAGCAATGTGAGCGGCTCACCGTGCCAGATGTGACCGCGCCGGCGCCACTCGCGCAGGTGCTCGCGTCGTGGCCTGCCGGCCGGCACCTGCTGGTCGGCGACGAGTCGCGCACGGCCCCGCCGGCGGACGCGGTGATCGCCGGCGCGGGCCCCGGCGCCTGGGCGCTGCTGATCGGCCCCGAGGGCGGCTTCACGGGGGTCGAGCTTGACGGGTTCCGGAAACTCCCCTTCTGTCTCGCCGCCTCCCTCGGCCCCCGCATCCTGCGGGCCGAGACGGCAGCCGTCGCCGGCCTCAGCCTGATCCAGGCGTTGGCCGGGGATTGGCGCGAGCCTTGAGGGCGGCTCACCGCCCAACCACCGCACGCGAGGGGAACCAGCGAGGATGTCCGGTCCGTCGGAGGGTGACGCGACCCCGATCACGTCGGTGCGCCAGCTCGCGGAGTACATCGCGGGCGGGGCGAAGCCGCGCGAGGCGTGGCGCATCGGCACCGAGCACGAGAAGTTCGCCTTCCGCCGGTCCGACCTCACGCCGCCTCCGTACGACGCGCCGGACGGGATCCGCGCGCTGCTCGAAGGCCACCACGCGCACGGCTGGGAGCCCACGCTCGACAACGGCAACGTGATCGGGCTGAAGCGCGGGCAGGCAAACATCAGCCTCGAGCCGGGCGGGCAGTTCGAGCTCTCCGGCGCGCCGCTCGCCACGCTGCACGAGACCAAGGCCGAGCTCGATGCGCATCTGGCCGAAGCCAAGGCGGTGGGCGAAGCGCTCGGCCTCGGCTTCCTGCCGCACGGCTTCCATCCGCTCGCGCGGCGCGATGACATGCCGTGGATGCCCAAGAGCCGCTACGCGATCATGCGGCGCTACATGCCGATCAAGGGCACGCTCGGCCTCGACATGATGCTGCGCACCTGCACGGTGCAGGTGAATCTCGACGTGCTCGACGAGGCCGACATGGTCGAGAAGTTCCGCGTCAGTTTGGCGTTGCAGCCAATCGCGGTCGCGCTGTTCGCCAACTCCCCCTTCGCCGAGGGCGGGCCGAACGGGTTCAGGAGCTTCCGCGCCAATACCTGGACCGACACCGACCCGGACCGCTGCGGCATCCCCGCGGTGGTGTTCGAGCCGGGCTTCGGCTTCGAGCGCTACGTCGAGTGGGTGCTCGATGTGCCGATGTACTTCGTCTACCGGCAGGGGCGCTATATCGACGTCGCCGGCAGGAGTTTCCGCGACTTCATGGCCGGCAGGCTGCACGCCGAGACCGAGGGCGCGGTCGCGACCATCGGCGACTTCGCCGACCACCTGACCACGGTGTTCACCGAGGTGCGGATGAAGCGCTACCTCGAGATGCGCGGGGCCGATTCCGGCCCGCCGGAGCTGCTGATGGCGCTGCCCGCACTCTGGGTGGGTCTGCTATACGACCCCGGCGCGCAGGGCGAGGCGGCGGCGCTGATTCGCGACCATGCCTGCCAGGAGTGGCAGACACTGCACCGCGATGTGCCGCGGCTCGGGCTCGCCACACCGTTCTGCGACGGCACCGCGCTCGCGCTCGCGCGCGCGATGGTGGCAATCGCCAGGCGCGGCCTCGTCGCGCGCGGGCTCGGCGAGGAGACCTATCTCGCGCCGCTGGAAGAGATCGTCACCAGCGGCCGCAGTCTGGCGGATCACTGGCTGGATCGGGCCGCGACAGCCTGGGGTGGTGACGTCTCCCGGATCTTCGCCGAGGGTGCGCTGTAGCCGCCCTGATCGCCCGCGTTTGTGGGTCGACGGCGGCAACGCCGACGGTCTAGCCTCGACAACAACGGTGCCCGGTCGGGACACAGGGCGCCGCCAAGGCCGGGCGCGACGCGCTGCGCGCCGGCCCGGATCGGGGGAGGAAGCAGCATGCGCCGATCGTTCATGATCCCGCTCGCCCTCGCGTCCGCGCTCGCGTACGCGGTTCCGGCACAGGCTCAGCTCGCGACGCCGTCCTGCGACGCGCTCGCCACGTGGGCGCAGGGCTACAGCGTGCAGGACGGATGGCGGCCGAACGCGCTGACCGGACGCGCCGCCTTCGCGGCACTGTTCGCCGACGAGAGCACCACCACCCTGTTCGGCAAGCCGGTGCTGGAGTGGAACGCCGAGGAGGCGCAGGCGCTCGGACCGGTGTTGCAGGCCTGCGCAAGCGAGCAGGCACGGGCGCGCAACACGGCGGCGCGGAGCGCGCTGAACACGCTGCGCACGCAGGTGACGCGCGAGGTGCCGCGCTATCTCACCGCGCTCACGGAGGCCCGACAGACCGTCACGCGCTCTCTCGAGACACTGGAGGCCGCGGACGGCTCGCTGCTCCTCCTCTATCTGTATCTCGCGCTCGCCGAGATGCCCGCGGCGGACGCCGATCAGCGCGCGAACCAGTTCGCGGCACGCCAACCCCAAGGCCCCGCACGCGACGCCGCGCGCGCGCTGATCCCAGCGCTGCGCACACTGCCCGAAGCCGAGATCGGTCGCGCCGTGCATCCTGCTGCCACTGCCCGGATCCCCACGCTCCGCCGCGAGGTCCGCGAGGCGCTGGTGCAGGAGATCGAAGGCGTCGAGGCCTCCCCCGGCGGACTCCGGCTGCTCGACCGCTACGCGCAGACCCTCCAGCGCGACTACGCGCCCGGCCTCGGCGCCGAGGAGACGCAGCTGGCCGAAGCCGCACTTGGGGCGCGGCGGAGCGGGATCGGCGAGAGCATCCGCGACGATCTGATCCGCCAGGCCGGCGAGACGCCGCTCACCTTGCAGGGCCGTCAGCTTCTTGCCCGCTTCGAGCAGCAGGTGCAGCGCCAGTACCCCGACACGATCGGCGAGGCCGGCATGGCGGCCGTGCTGGCGGCGATCGGCCAGCGGCGCGCAGAGATCGGCGAGACGATCCGCGATGAGATCGTCCGCCAGGTGCAGGCCTCGCCGCTCAGCATCGCGGGCGCGCAGATGCTTGACCGCATCCACCAGCAGACGCTCCAGCAGCGGGGCGAGGTGATCGGCCGCGAGGGGCTGGAGGCCGTGGCCGCGGCGATCCGCGAGCGCCGGATCGCGATCGCCGAGGCGGTGCGCGAGGAGCTGCTGGCGATGATCGCGCGGATGCCGCCGACGCCCGCCTCGCTGGAACGGCTCGAGGCCTGGGCCTCGCCGCGACCACACGCGGCGAGCGCGGTGCTCGGTCCGCGCGACCTGCAGCAGGTGCGCGAGGCCGCCGCCGCGCGGCAGGCCGAGCTCGGCGTCGAGGTGGCCGAGGCGGAGATCGCCGAAATCGCGGCGACGCCGCTCGAGGTCGAAACCTTCGCGCTCTTGGACCAGATCGCCTCCGACCGGCTGCTCGCCCTGCTGCCCGAGGCCCAGGCGGAGCGGCTGCGCGCGGCATCGGCCGAGCGGCGCCGGACGGTCGCGGCGACGCTGCTGCCGAGGCTGCGGCAGGAACTCGCCGCTCTGCCGGAAACCGACGACGCGCTGATCGGGATCGACCAGGAGCTGCTGCCGCAACTCGCGAGCTGGCCCGACTCGGCGGCTGCCGAGCGGGACATGTTCAAGCAGGCGGCGCGGGAACGGCGCGAGGCAATCCTGGCGGCGGTGAACCGCGCCCAGGCCGGACCGTTGCGCGGGCGTGTCTATGAGGGACCGTTCGCGAAGGTCGAGTTCATCGACGCCAACCGGGTGATCGCGACCGCAGCGGGCGCTCCGCCCACCGCCGGCACCTATGAGGAGATCGGCGACGGTCGCGTGATCGTCACGGTCAACAACGAGCCGCTGGTGTTCACCCGCGAGGGGGCACGGCTGATCAGCGGACCGATCGCGCTGCATCGCGTCCAATGAGCT
>NZ_JBHYDW010000201.1:0-6020 GCF_051860475.1 Elioraea sp.
AGGTCCGGAACCTCGCCGGGCTGGTCCTGACGATCCCGCACAAGATCGCCGGACTGACCGCCGCGATACCGGATGAGGCGGCCCGGCTCGCCGGGTCGGCCAACATCCTGCGGCCTTCCGGCGAGGGCTGGCAGGCGAGCAATTGCGACGGCGCGGGATTCCTCGCGGCCGCGTACGCAGCCGGAATGACGCTCCGCGGCAAGCGCGTGCAGGTGCTCGGCGCGGGTGGCGCGGGCCGGGCCGTCGCGATGGCCATCGCCGCGCAGCATCCGGCGGCGCTCGCGGTGCACGATGCGGCCGACCTCCGTGCACGGGACCTCGTCGCCGCCATCGCGGCGGCGCATCCTGACCTGGCCGTGGACGCCTCGCTCGGACCGTCCGACGTCCTCGTCAACTGCACCCCCGTCGGCATGGATCATGACACGCGCCTGCCCTGTGACCCCTCGCTGATCCCCGCGGCCGGCACGGTCTATGACATCGTCAACCGCCCCGACACGCCGCTTGTGGTTGAGGCGCGCGCGCGTGGCTGCCTTGCGGAGCACGGCTGGGGCATGATGTCGGCGGAGATACCGCTGATCCTCGACTGGCTGCTCGGACCGTGACGGCATCCCGCACCGTCATTCTGCACGCCGACGATGTCGGCATGTGCCACGGCGCGAACGCGGCGTTCCTGGCGCTCGCGCGCGCCGACGCGATCGACTGCGGCAGCGTCATGGTGCCCTGCCCCCGGTTCGCCGAGATCGCGCACGCAGCCGCCGCCAATCCCGCGCTCGACCTCGGCGTGCATCTGACGCTGACCAGCGAGTGGATCGGCTATCGCTGGGGGCCCGTCGCGGTCCGTGATCCGGCGTCAGGGCTGACGGACGCGGAGGGCGCGTTCCACCGCGACGTGCCGGCGCTGCGCGCGGCGGCGGACCCGCGCGCGGTCGAGGAAGAATGCGCGGCGCAGATCGAGCGTGCGTGCGCGTGCGGGATCGACCCTACGCATATCGACGCGCATATGGGCGCCGCCCTCGCACCGGAGTTCCTGGCTGGCACGCTCAGGCTCGCCGAGCAGTACCGCCTGCCGCTGCTCCTGCCGCGACGGATGGAGACCTATCTCGGCGTGCTGCGGATGGGTGAGATCGATCCGCGCGTCTACGCGGACGTTGCCGGACATCCCTGGACCGCGCCGATCGACGCCTTCGCCATGACACCCGGCCACGCGCCCGGCGATGCGGAGATCGCCTATCGCCGCCTGCTCGACGATCTCGGACCCGGCGTGACCTATGTCGCGCTGCACCCCAACCGGCCGGGCGACATCGAGACGATCACCGCGCGGCACCCGCGCGCGCAGCCGCACTGGCGGACCGATGAGGCGGCGCTGCTGGGCTCCGGCCTGCCGGCGCAATGGCTCGCGGACCGCAAGATCGCGCGCTCCGGCATGCGTCGGCTGCGGGACGTCATGCGGCCAGCCGGCGGCACGGCACACACACTCGAATCATCGCCGGTCATCAAGCTGAAATGAATCGACGGCAGCCTCCGTCGGAGCACCAGACCGGGAGGCTCCGATGATCACCCTGCACCGCCGTCTTGCCCTGCTCGCGACGCTGGCCATGGCCGCGCCGTCGGTCGTGGCCGCATCATCCGTGGTGACGCTGTTCCAGGTGGTCGGGCCACGCGGCACCGTCGTGATCGGCGTCACCCCGCAGGAGCTCCTGGCCTGGGGACGTGGCGAGCCGGTCAGCATCGTCGCCGAGCGGCTCCACGCCGCCGGAACGATCACCGTCTGGCAGTACGCGGTCGGGCGTGCGGCGGACGGCTCGCTGCAGATGCAGCCGCGCGCACGCGTGGCGCTGCTGCGCACCGAGGCGATGCGGATCGAGCCCTACGCCTCGGCGCATCCGGTGGCCGCACCGCCGGGCTGACGGCGGGCCTCGGGCGACCACCGGGCGGAAGCCTGGGGCGTCGTCCGGCCGGGGGCCGGCACGGCGCGGCTCGACGAGCCCGTCACAGGTCTGGCACCGTCCGTCCGGAGGCCTGAACCGGCCCGCCGCCGATGCCCGGAGGACGCGATGCCTGCCCGCAAAGTCATCATCACCTGTGCCGTGACCGGGGCAATCCACACGCCCTCGATGTCGCCCCATCTGCCGGTCACGCCGCAGGAGATCGCCGAGGCCGCGATCGGCGCGGCGGAGGCCGGCGCGGCGATCGTGCATCTGCACGCGCGCGATCCCAAGACCGGCGCGCCCGATCAGTCGCCCGACGCCTTCCTGCCGTTCCTGCGCGTGATCAAGCAGCGCGCGGACGTGGTGGTGAACATCACCACGGGCGGGGCACCGACCATGCAGGTCGAGGAGCGGGTTCGCCCGGCGAAGGTGTTCGCGCCCGAGGTGGCCTCGCTGAACATGGGCTCGATGAATTTCGGCCTCTACCCGATGCTCGCGCGGTACACGGAGTTCAGGCACGATTGGGAGCGTCCCTATCTCGAGGGCTCGAAGGAGCGGATCTTCAAGAACACCTTCGCCGACATCGAGTTCATCCTGACCTCGTGCGCCGAGAACGGCACGCGCTTCGAGATCGAGTGCTACGACATCGGCCATCTCTACACACTCGCGCATTTCCTTGACCGCGGCCTCGTGAAGCCGCCGCTGTTCGTGCAGTCGGTGTTCGGCATCCTGGGCGGGATCGGCACGCATCCGGAGGATGTCGCGCACATGAAGCGCACGGCAGACCGGCTGTTCGGCCGCGACTACCAGTGGTCGGTGCTGGGGGCTGGGCGGAACCAGTTCGCGATCGCCGCGCAGGCGGTGGTGATGGGCGGCAATGTGCGTGTCGGGCTCGAGGACTCGCTCTGGATCGGCCCGGGCCAGCTGGCACGCTCCAATGCCGAGCAGGTGACCCGCGCGCGGCAGCTGATCGAGGGGCTGGGCCTTGAGGTCGCGAGCCCGGATGACGCACGCGCGATGCTGTCGCTCAAGGGCGCGGATCGGGTGAAGTTCTGACGGCGCCTCGAACACGCGTGCGGCGCAACGCCGTTCCGATTGTGCAGGCCCGGCGGCCGCGCTACGGGGAAGCAGGTGGCGGATCTGGCATGCGAACGACCGAGCGGACACCACCCTTCCGACCACGCCCGCCATGCACGGGCGAGCGGACGATTGCCTTTCGCTGATGCACTCATCGGAGACGCAGTCGGCGGAACGACCCACCGAGCGCAAGCGCGCCTCCGAGATGCTGCTCGATCTCTGCCGCGCCTGGCCGGCCGAGCGCATCTCGATCGGCGACCTGATGACCGCACTCGGCGATCGCGGGTACGGCCTGCTGATGCTCGCGCTTGCCTTGCCGAACCTGATCCCGGCGCCAATCCCCGGACTTTCCGGCGTCCTGGGCACGCCGATCATCATCCTCTGCGTCATGATGCTGCTGGGCTATCCGCAGCCTGTGCTGCCGCGGGTGGTCCGTGAGCGCACCATTCCGCGCGCGGCGCTGGAGGCGGTGCTGACGCGCGCCAAGCCCTGGCTCGTCAGGCTCGAGGCGCGGGTTCGGCCGGGCACCCTGCCGCTGCCACATCGCGGTGTGGAGATCGCCGCCTCGCTGCTGCTCGGCATCAATGCGGCGCTGCTCGCCCTGCCGATCCCGTTCGGCAACCCAGCCCCCGCGCTTGCGATCGTCGTCATGTCAGTCGCCCTGGTGGAGGCCGATCGGCGGCTGTTCCTGGTGTCGATCGTGATCCTGCTGCTGGCAATCGTGATCGACGTCGCGATCGTGCTGGCGATCTTCGGCCTCGGCGCGCGGCTGCTGGGTGTCATCTGAGCGCGCCGCGCTTGGCCTGCAGCGTCGGGCTCCGCTAGAAGACGCATGCATCGGAACGGGGCGGCGCCGTGATCACCACCTATCATGTCGACGGCGGAAGGCTGGTGGTCGGCGAGGCGCCGCCCGTCGCAATGCCGGCCACTCCTGTGTCGGACCAGGCCCCCTCGCCGGTGCCGGCCGCCCAGGCCGTCTGGATCGACCTCCTCCAGCCGACGCCGCAGGAAGAGCGGATCGTCGAGCGGCTGATCGGCGTCGAGCTCCCCACGCGCGAGGAGCAGCAGGAAATCGAGGCGTCCTCGCGCCTCTACCGCGAGGGTGAGGCGCTGTTCCTCACAGCCCCCCTCATGCATGGCGCCGACACGGGCGAGTTCCGCTCCGCCGCCATCACCTTCGTGCTGACGGGACAGAGCCTGGTGACCGTGCGCCACGCCACGCCGCGCGCCTTCGGCGTCTTCGCCGCCCGTGCGGCCAAAAATCCCGCCATGGTCGCGACCGCGGACGGCGTGATGCTTGGGCTGTTCGAGCAGGTGGTGGACCGGATCGCGGATGTGCTCGAGCGCGTCGGCGCCGACATGGACCGCAACAGCACGAGCGCGTTCAAGGCAACCAAGAGCACCGAGCCGGCCTCGAAGAAGAACGCCGTGCTGAAGGAGACGCTGATCGCGCTCGGCCAGGTGGGCGAGGCGACCGCCCGCGCGACCGACACGCTGCTCGGGCTCTCGCGCATCCTCGCCTTCATTGCCGCCGAGAAGGAGACGGCGATCCGCAAGGACAACAAGGGCCGCATCAAGACGCTCGCGCGCGACGTGCGCAGCCTCCAGGAGCACGCCGCGTTCCTGAACGAGAAGGCGACTTTCCTGCTCGATGCCGTGCTCGGCATCATCAACATCGAGCAGACCGCCGTGATCAAAACCTTCTCGGTGGTGTCGGTCGCGCTGATGCCGCCGACGCTGATCGCCTCGATCTACGGCATGAACTTCCAGTTCATGCCGGAGCTGGAATGGGGGATCGGCTACCCGCTGGCGTTGGCGCTGATGGCGGTCTCGGCCGTCCTGCCGGTGATGTACTTCCGCCGCAAGGGCTGGCTGTAGCGCCGCTACACGCGCATGAGCGCGCGCACATGCGCCGCCGCACTGTCGGCCAGCGCCGCGAGGTCGTAGCCGCCTTCCAGCAGGCTGACGAGCCGCCCCTCGCAGACCTCGTCGGCGAGCTCCACCAGCGCACGGCTGAGCCACGAGAAATCCGGCGTCTGCACCTGCAGCGAGGCGAGCGGATCGCGCGCATGCGCATCGAACCCGGCCGAGACGATGATCAGCCCCGGCCGCCAGTCGCGCACCGCCGGGATGATCGTGTCGCCCCAGGCGGCGCGGAACTCCGGCCCGCCGGCGAAGGGATCGAGCGCGACATTGAGCACGTTGTTGTCGCAGCCCCGCTCCGAGGGATGGCCGGTGCCGGGATAGAGCGGCATCTCGTGCGTGGAGGCGTAGAAGAACCCCGGATCGCTCTCCAGGATTGCCTGGCTGCCGTTGCCGTGATGCACGTCGAAGTCGAGCACGGCGACGCGCGCGACCCCCCAGGCCGCGCGCACGTGGTGCGCGGCGATCGCGGCGTTGCTGAACAGGCAGAACCCCATCGGCCGCGCCGCCTCGGCATGGTGCCCGGGCGGGCGGGTGGCGCAGAAGGCCGCGCGCGCCCAGCCCTGCATCACCGCATCCACCGCCGCGACCGCGGCCCCGGCAGATCGCAGCGCGGCGGCACGACTGCCGCTGCTCATGCCCGTGTCGGGGTCGAGCATCACGCGCTCGCCCTCCGGCACCGCGATCGACAGGATCGCCTCCACGTAGCGCTCAGGGTGCGCGCGCGCGAGCTGCTCGACCGTCGCCTCGGGCGCCTGCTCGCGGGCCAAGGTGGAGAACGCCTCGCTTTCCAGCGCCCGCAGCACCGCGCGCAGCCGGTCGGGGCGCTCGGGATGGCCAGGGCCGTTGTCGTGGCCGAGACAGGCCGGATGGGTGAATAGGGCGGTGCTCATGACGGCGCTCTTTAACCCTTCATCGCCTGAGACAGACGGCAATGATGGAGTCTTCAGGAGGAACCAAACTACGGACTGTCCAAGAACCCATCATGTTGAGAAATACAACAACGACGAGAAAGAACCAAGATCCTACAATAACCTTCGAAACATACTTCAAACGAAATCTTAAAAAAGCCCACGTGATAGTCGGCAAGAA
>NZ_JBHYDW010000202.1:0-5870 GCF_051860475.1 Elioraea sp.
CAGCGCATCCTGCTCCGAGGCGATCCGCGCCAGCAGGGCATCGCGCGTCGCGCTCATCGCCCGGCCTCTGCGTGCAGCCAGGCATGGGCGCCGAGCGTCAGCGTCTTCACCACGCCGAGCCACTCCGCGATGTCGGTGTGCTCGTCCGGCATGGCGACATTCGTGGCCGTCGTGCCGTAGGTGAAGGCGGGCACACCCTTCGCGCGCCACTTGCGCGCATCGGTCGCGGCGAGCGAGGCGATCGCGCGCGGACGGAACCCGCAGGTCGCCGAGCAGGCCTCGGCGAGTGCTGTCACCATCGGATGCTTCGGGCTCGACCAGGTCGGTTCCGAGAGGCCTGTCACCTCCAGAGTGGCCTCGGGGAAAGCGGCGAGGATGCGCTCGATCTCGGCCATCACCGTGCCGCTGCGCTCGCCGGGTGGGATGCGGACGTCGAACTCGAGCCGGCACTCGCCCGGAAGCATGTTCACCTTCGTGCCGCCGCGCACGACGCCGAGGTTGAGCGAGAACTGCCGCATCACCCGGGCCGCGCCGGGAAGGTGGATGCGATCCATCTCCGCCGCACCCTCATCGAGCGCACGCGCGACCTCCGGCTCCATGGCGACCGGAAGCTCGGTCACGGCATCGAGCGCGGCGACCAGGCGCGCGGCGATGCGCGTGGCACTCGGGCTCTTGTGCGTGTACGCGCCATGGCACCCCGGCGTGCGCACGGTAACGGCGAGGCGCAGGATGCCCTTCTCGCCGAAACGGATCGTGGTCGGCGCGCCCGGCTCGGCGTTCAACAGACAGTCACCCAGCACCTCGGGGTGGCGATCGACGAGATACTGGGCACCCCAGGTGCCGCCGGTCTCCTCGTCCGATACGGCAGTCAGGGTGACGCGGCCGGGCAGGGTGTCGGCGAGGCGCGCCAACCAGATGTGCGCGAACAGCAGCGCGACCGTGCCGTTCTTCATGTCGGAGACGCCGCGGCCGTAGACGCGGCCATCAACCACCGCGCCGCCCCACGGATCATGGTTCCAGCGATGCGCATCATCGCAGGGAAAGACGTCGATATGGCCGTTCAGGACAAGATGCTTGCCGGGGTGTCCGCCCTCGATCGTGGCAATCAGATTCGGTGCATGGGCGAGCAGTGCCACGGTGCAGTACGACTGACCGGCCTGCTCCAGACGCGACGCCAGCACGCCGGTTGCCTCGCGCGTGTCGCCGGGAGGGTTTGGGCTGGCCGCACGCGCGAAGCGGGCGAGGACGTCGATCAGATCGGGCGTCTCCGCCTCGATCCAACGCAGAAGCTGCGCGCGTTGCGCCTCGATAGTCACAGCGAGATCTCCCGCACGCGCAGACACGCCGCACGATGCTCCGGGACGACGTCCTCAAGTCCCGGTTCACTCGCCTCGCACGCGGCAATCGCAAAGTCGCAGCGTGGCGCAAAGCGGCAACCGCGATGCGGGACGGCGCCGCCCGCAAGCAGCTTGGCCGGCAAGGGCACGGGCGTCACCGACGGATCGGGCACCGGCACGGCCGCGATCAGCGCGCGCGTATAGGGGTGCAGCGGACGGCGCAGCACCTCGGCTACCGGCCCGTGCTCGACGAAGCGACCGCGATACATCACCGCAAGCTCGTCGCAGACCGAGGCGACGATCGACAGATCGTGGGTGATGAACACCATCGCCATCTCGCCGTCGTGCACGAGCCGCTGCAGCAATCTGAGGATCCCGGCCCGCACCGAGACGTCGAGCATCGAGACCGGCTCGTCCGCGACCAGCAGCCGCGGCCGCAGCACGATCGCGCGCGCGATCGCCACACGCTGGCGCTGCCCGCCCGAAAGCTCGTGCGGAAACCGGTCGAGATAGGCAGCGCCAGGGCGGAGTTCCGCGTCCTCGAGCGCCGCGATCGCGCGGTCGCGTCGGTCGGCCAACTCACCGATGCCGTGGATCAGCAGCGGCTCCTCGACCGTGCGGCCGACGGTGAACCGCGGGTTGATCGAGCCGAAGGGGTCCTGGAACACCATCTGCACGCTACGCCGGAAAGCCGTATCAGGCTTCCGCCCGAGCGCGCGACCGCCGATCCGGATCTCGCCTTCGGTCGGCACCTCGAGCCCGACCAGCAGGTTCGCGAGCGTCGATTTGCCGCTGCCGCTCTCACCTTCGACTTCATCGCCAAGCACCGCTTCCCGGCGCTCTCCCGCGTCGACGAGGCGGTGGAGAGTGCCGAAATCACCGGCGACCTGACCGTGCGGCTGAAGCTGCGCACACCCTATGCGCCGTTCATCGCCAACGTGCTCGGCTATGCCTTCCTCGCGCCGAAGCACATCTGGGAGAACGTGCCCTCGAACCTTGCCACGCCGGCGGACTGGCCGAACGACAAGCCGGTCGGCAGCGGTCCATGGAAGCTCGTCGAGTGGAAAAAGGCCGAATATCTCCAGCTCGCCGCCAACGCAGACTTCTTCATGAAGCCCAAGCTCGAGGGCATGGTGGTGCTGCCGGTGCCGCAGATGGAGAGCATGGTCGGCATGCTCGAACGCGGCGACTCCGACATGCTCGCCTGGAACCTCGACATGACGCTCGGCGCGCGGATCAGCCGCAACCCCGACCTCGATGTGGTGCGCACGCCGACCCACGGGCAGCACGAGATCCGGGTGAACCTCGCGATGGCGCCGACCAACAACAAGGCGTTCCGGCGCGCGCTCCAGCACGTGACCGACCGGAAGAAGCTGCTGGAGATCATCTTCTCGGGCGCCGGCGTGGTGTCGAACGGCGCGCCGATCACGCCCGCGCTCGAGTCCTGGGCCAATCCGGCGATCAGTGCACCCGAGGTCTCAGTCGACAAGGCGCGCGCCGTTCTGCGCGATGCCGGCTTCTCCTGGAACGCCGATGGCAGGCTGCTGATGCCCGCCGCCTGATGGCGTTCTGGTGGTACGCGGCACGGCGTGCGGCGCACACCGCCGTCACGCTCGTGCTGCTGATCGTGTTCATGTACGTGCTGTTCCGGCTGATCCCCGGTGACCCGACCACGATCCTGCTCGGCACCGGGGATCTGCCGCTCGAGGCGCAGCAGCGGCTGCGCGAGCTCTGGGGACTCGACCGCCCGCACTGGGAGCAGTTCCTCGCCTATGCGCTGAACCTCGCGACCGGCGATCTCGGCATGTCGTTCTACTTCCGCCGGCCGGTGATCGAGATCGTCTGGCCGATGCTGCTCAACACGCTGGTGCTGATGACCCCCGTCGTGGTCATCGCGATCCTGCTCGGCGTGGCGATCGGCACCTGGCTCGGCTGGCGCCGCGGCGAGCGGATCGAGGAGATCGGCGCGGTGCTGGCGCTGATCCCGCGTGCGCTGCCGGTGTTCTGGATCGGCATCGTGCTGCTCGCGCTGTTCGCCTACGAGCTCCGCTGGTTCCCGATCGGCGGGATGCGCCAGCCCTTCTTCTTCGCCGAGACCTGGTGGCAGGAACTGCCGTTCTTCGATGTCCTGCGCCATCTCGTGCTGCCGGTGACCGCCGGCGTGCTCACCTCGATGGCCGATCCGCTGATGATCCAGCGCACCGCGCTGATCGAGGTCCGGCACGAGGACTTCATGACGCTCGCCCGTGCGCGCGGCCTGACCGAGCGTGCGCAGCGCCGCCTCGCGCGCCGCAACGCGTTCCTGCCGGTGCTGACCTACTCGGCGATCATGGTGGGCTTCGCGTTCGGCGGTCAGGTGCTGCTGGAGGTGGTGTTCAACTGGCCCGGCATCGGCAGGCTGATGGTGAATTCGGTCAGCCAGCGCGACTATCCGGTGGCGCAGGCGACGTTTTTCCTGATGGCGGCCGCCGTCGTCGGGCTCAATCTGGTCGTCGATCTCGCCTATGGCTGGCTCGATCCGCGCATCCGCCATGAGTGACGCGACGCTGGCGATGCCCCGGCCGTCCCGGCTGCGCGAGCTCGGCGGGGCGCTGCTTCTGCCCTTCGCCTCCTGGTCCGGCGCCTTCGGCGCGGTCGTGCTCGTGACCGTCGTGCTGGTCGCGGTGTTCGCGAACTGGCTCTCGCCCTACGACCCGCTGATCAACCACTTCGACGCGGCGGGGCAGCTGCGGCGCCTCGAACCACCCTCGGCCGCGCACTGGCTCGGCACGACCTATTACGGCCTCGACGTTCTGGCGCAGCTGATCCATGGCACGCGGATCGTGCTGATCGTCGGCATCACCTGCGCAGTCCTAATCGCGCTGATCGGGACCAATATCGGTCTGGTTGCCGGCTACTACGGCGGGCGCGTCGAGACCGTGCTGATGCGCGCGACCGACCTCGCCTTCGGCATCCCGTTCATCCCCTTCGCGGTCGTGCTCGTGGCCCTGCTCGGACCTTCGCTCTGGAACACGATCATCGCGATCAGCCTGCTGATGTGGCGCAGCACCGCGCGCGTGATCCGCTCGCAGGTGCTGTCGCTGCGGGAACGCGGCTTCGTCAAGGCGGCACGGATCGCCGGCGCCTCCGACCTGCGCATCCTCTACGTCCACATCTTTCCGAACGTGCTGCCCATGGCGCTGCTCTATGTCGCCTTCGACATCGCCTGGGCGGTGCTGGCGGAGGCCTCAATCGCGTTCCTCGGCTTCGGCGATCCGCAGCAGACGAGCTGGGGTCAAATGCTCTACCTCGCCTACGTCTCCGGCTCGATCCGCCAGGCCTGGTGGTGGACCATCCCGCCCGGCGCCACGCTCTCGCTGTTCGTGATCTCGGTGTTCCTGATCGGCCGCGAGTACGAGCGGCTGGCCAATCCGCGGCTACGCTGATGCTGGCCGTCGAGAACGTCTCGATCGTGTATCGCGCGCGAACAGGCCCGGTGCAGGCGGTCTCGGACGTCAGCCTGACGCTCGCGCCCGGCGGCTCGCTCGGCCTCGTGGGCGAGTCGGGCTGCGGCAAGAGCACCCTCGCGCTTGCCGCGCTCGCGCTGTTGCCCCCCGAGGCGCGAGTGACGGCCGGCGCGATCCTGCTCGAAGGCCAGGATCTCGCACGGATGCCCGAGACGGCGCTGCGTCCGCTGCGCTGGCGGCGCATGGCCTACGTGCCGCAGAGCGCGCAGAACGCGCTGGTGCCGGTGCACAACCTGCGGCGGCAATTCCGCGACACGGCTGCCGCGCACGGCATGCGCGCCGCCGAGGCTGACGCGCGCGCGGCCGCGCTGCTGCGCCGCGTCGAGCTCGACCCTGCGGTGCTCGATCGGTTCCCGCACGAGCTCTCGGGCGGGATGCGCCAGCGTGCGATGATCGCACTCGCGCTACTGTTCGATCCCGCCCTGCTGGTCGCCGATGAGCCCACCACCGGGCTCGACGTGATCGTCCAGCGCCAGGTGGTGGACCTGCTGCGAGACCTCAGGCGCGAGCGCGCGCTGGCACTCCTGTTCATCAGCCACGATATCGGTGTGGTCGCCGAGCTCTGCGAGCACGTCGCCGTGCTGTACGCCGGCATGGTGATGGAGAGCGGCCGCACGGCGGAGGTGTTCGCGCGCCCGGACCACCCCTACACCATGGGGCTGCAGCGCGCCTTCCCCGACATCCGCTTCCCCGAGCGCAGCGTCGTCTCGATCGCCGGCTATCCGCCGCGCCTGGCCGCGGCGCCGGTCGGCTGCCCCTTCGCGCCGCGCTGCCCGTTTGCCGAAGAGGTCTGTCGCAACGCCACGCCGCCGCTGGTGGAGACCTCGCCCGGTCGGCGCGTGGCCTGCCACTTCGCCGACCGTGCCGAGGATCTGCGCCAGCGTGCGCGCGAGCCGGCGCTGTGGGAAGCGGCCGCATGAACGCCGCGGTCGAGGTCGCCGGCGCGCGCAAGGAGTTCGTCGCCGGGCGGCGGCTGTTCGGCGCCGGCACGGTGGTCGCCGCCGTCGACGGCGTCAGCTTCACGATG
>NZ_JBHYDW010000203.1:0-5861 GCF_051860475.1 Elioraea sp.
GACGGTGAAGGCGACGATCGTGTTCGTCTCGCACCGTCCGCCGCTCGTGCAGACCGCCGACCTGGTGATGCTGATGCGGAACGGCATGGTCGAGATGCTGGGTCCGCGTGACGCAGTGATGCGCCAGCTCATGAAGCCGGTCGGTCCGCCGCAGGCCGTCACGGCGCAGCCCGCGGCCGGGGACACGGAGAACGACGTCCGGCAGGGAGCCGTCTGATGGGCACCGCACTCGTTCCCTATGGCCGCTCACGGGCCCTTGTGCGCCGCGAGATCGAGTACTGGGACCGCACCATCGCGCTGCCCGCTGCGCCGCGGATCCGAAGCCTGACGCTGCTCGGCATGGGGGTGTTCCTGGTGTTCGTGGTCGGCTTCGGGTTCTGGGCGTCGTGGTATCCGCTCGCGGAGGCGAGCCTGGCGCAGGGCGCAGTGAAGGTGGAGATGAACCGGCGCAGCATACAGCATGCCGAGGGCGGGATCGTGCGCGAGATCCTCGTGCGCGAGGGCGACCATGTCGTGCCGGGCCAGGTGCTGGTGCGGCTCGATCCGGTACAGGCGGCGGCGGCGCTGCAGGGGCTGGAGGCGCAGCGTCTGGCGCTTCTGGTCCATGCGGCGCGCCTCGAAGCCGAACTCGATGGGTCGGCTCGCATGACCCTGCCGGCGGAGGTGATCGCGGCACGCGGCCGGCCCGAGGTCGCGGCGATGGTCAGCGGCCAGACGGCGATCTTCGAGATGAAGCGTGCGGCCTGGATCAGCAGCGACACCTCCCTGCTGGCGCGCCAGGACCAGCTCCAGGCGACGATCGATGCGCTGGGGCGTCAGATCGCGGCGTCGGTGCGTCAGGTCGAGCTGGTGCGCGAGGAGATCGCGACCGTGGAGGAGCTCCTGCGCCGGGGCCTCGAGCGGCGGCCGCGGCTGCTCGCGCTGCAGCGCGCGGAGGCTGCCCTGATCGGCACCTACGAGGACCAGGTCGGACAGGTCGCGCGCAACCGCGCCCAGATCGCCGAGATCGAACAGACGCTGACGAGCCAGCGCCAGTCGCGCACCGCCGAGGCCGCGCGCGAGCTGCGCGCGGTGCACGAGCGGCTGCTGGAGGTCCAGGAGAAGGTCGTGCGCGCGCGCGACATCAGCCAGCGCCTGGAGGTGCGCGCGCCGGTCGGGGGTGTGGTGATGGGGCTGAAGGTGAACAGCGACGGGGCTGTGGTCAGGCCCGCCGAACCGCTGCTCGACATCGTGCCGGAGGAGCGGCTGGTCGTGGACCTGAAGGTCTCGCCGCTGGACATCGCACGGGTGCATGTCGGTGTGCCGATCGAGCTGCGCTTCACGTCCTTCCCGCAGCGCAACGTACCGCCGGTGCTGACGGAGCTCGCCTGGGTCTCGCCCGATGCCGAGGTGGAGCAGCGCAGCGGCATGCCGTTCTACACCGCCCGCGTGCTGCTGGACGAGGCCGACCTTGCCCAGCTTCCGGGTGGGCGCGTGGTGCCGGGGATGCCGGTCGAGGCGAGCATCATCACCGGCGAGCGCACGATGATCGACTATCTCCTCAAGCCGTTCATCGACAGCTTCCGCAGATCCTTCGTGGAGCGCTGAGCCGTCTGGCCGGGCATGGCCTTTGACACGGTGCCATAGCGTTGATATCAACATATTGACCTGAATGGGGCGGGCGCTGTCGCGGCGGGGCGGCGGATGCGCGCCAGGAACGGAGGACGGGCAGCGATGGCGATGCGGGTAGTGGTCCTTGTCGGCACCAAGAAGGGCGCATTCCTGATCGAGAGCGACGCGGCCCGGCGGTCGTGGTCGCTGCGCGGCCCGTTCTGCGAGGCCTGGCCGATCAACCACGTGATCGCCGAGCCCGGCACGGGGCGCATCCTCGCCGGCGGTGGCAACGAGTGGTTCGGCCCCGCCGTGTGGGCGAGCGACGACCTCGGCGCGACCTGGACGCACTCCTCGAACGGCATGGCCTATGGCGAGGGCGAACCGCCGATCCGCTCGGTCTGGAGCCTCGCCGCGACCAACGGGTCCGTCTACGCGGGCGTCGAGCCGGCCGGCCTGTTCCGCAGCGCGGACCGGGGCGAGACCTGGGACCATGTCTCCGGCCTGCGCGAGCACCCGTCACGCCCGCACTGGCAGCCCGGTGCCGGCGGGCTGATCCTGCACTCGCTGGTGATCGATCCGGCGGATGACCGTCGCCTCTGGGTCGGCATCTCGGCGGGCGGCGTGTTCCATTCCGCGGACGGCGGCGCGCGCTGGGAGCCGCGCAACCGTGGCACGCGCGCGGACTTCAACCCCGAGGACCAGCGCTATCCCGAACACGGCCAGTGCGTGCACTGCCTGGTGAAGGCGCCGGGTCCGCCGGACCTGCTGTACCAGCAGAACCATTGCGGCATGTATCGCAGCGCGGATGGCGGGAAGAGCTGGCAGAGCATCGAGGCGGGGCTTCCGTCCAGCTTCGGCTTCCCGGCGGCGACACATCCTCGCGATCCCGACACGCTCTATCTCGTGCCGCTGAACGGCGACTCGGCCGGGCGCTACGTGCCGGACGGCAAGGTGGCGGTCTGGCGCACCCGCGACGGCGGGGCAAACTGGCAGGATCTGCGCGAAGGGCTGCCCCAGCGCAACGCCTACCTGAACGTGCTGCGCCAGGCGCTGGCGACCGACCGGCTCGAGCCGGCGGGGGTCTATTTCGGCACAGGGACGGGCGCGCTGTTCGCCTCCGCGGACGAGGGCGACAGCTGGGCCTGCATCGCCGAGCATCTGCCGACCATCACCTCGGTCGAGACGCTGGTGCTGAACGGATAGCGGCATCGATCCACTCGCTCGGATGGCGCGTATCCGGCAGAGTCGAGCGGGGATGGACTCGGAGGGGGACGATGCCGCTCTGGAACTGCCGCGACGGCTACGGGTCGGTGACGAAGACACTGCACTGGGTGGTGGTCGCGCTGTTCGCGGCGCAGTACGCCTCGGCGCTGACCATGACGCGGATGGGCGACGGCGTGCGTGCGGCAGGCCTGTCGCGCGATGACCTCTACAACTGGCACAAGACGCTCGGGCTGGTGGCCCTCGCGGTGGCGATCGGGCGGCTGGCGGCGCGCCATGTGGGCGAGCTGCCCGAGTGGGCGCCGAGCCTCTCCCCGGCCGAGCGGCACTTCGTGCACCGGGCCGAGCAGGTGCTCTACGCAGCGATGCTGATCATGCCGGTGAGCGGGTTCGTGTACGTGATGGCGGGCGACTACGGGGTCGCGTTCGCCGGCGTGGTGGAGCTGGCGAACCCGATCGGCCGGTCGGAGACCTTGGCGGCAGTGGCGCGGGTCGTGCACATCGGTGCCGCGATCGTGCTGGCAGCGGCATTGGCAGGCCATGTCGGCCTGGTGCTGCGCCATACGCTGGTGCGGCGCGACGGCCTGGTGTGGCGGATGCTGCCGGCCCGTCGGTAGGGGGGCTGGGAACGCGGGCTGCTGGCGGGCGCGTCCGGAGGGTCTCATGCCGGTCAACCCCTCGGCTGACGCGGCAGGTGAGTGCATCGTCCGCGCTGGGCCGCCGCACCACGGGACCTGGTGCGGCACGTGCTGCCCCGAGCCCCATCCGTTGCAGCCCCGGTCTGCCCCTGATGCGCCTGCGGCAGGGGTCGGCGGTCCCAGGCGCGGCCTGTCGGACCGCGGTCACCAGCGATCGGCAGACGTCGGCGCCTCACGCGGCAGTTCCGTCCCCGTCCATTCGGAACGACCCCGGACGAGGAACTGGGACGTCACCGCGGCCTCGTCGGTTGGGTGTGTGTCCGCACCCGGTGACCGATCCGCGCGCCACCGGGTTCCGCTTTGGCTCGCGTGGTGGCACGCTGGCGGGCTGTTGGTCCCTGGCCGTTGCATGGCGCGCTGGTCATGTCGGCGGCCGCGGTCGCGCATCATCGCGGCATGATCGTCGGGCGCGCGCGCCAGAGGACCGTGACCATCGCGTCGGGCAAACGTGCCACGGGACGAGGGTGAAGCCCTCGCAGGCAGCAGGCCGGGCAGCGGCACGCCTGTCCACCCGGGTGTCGCGCTGGTCGCGGGGGTCGGGTGGAGACCGTCACTCAAGCCATGAGGGAGAGCATGCAGATCCAGCTCAACACGGACAGCACGGTCGAGGGGCGCGAGGCCCTCGCGCATCGCGTCGAAGCCGAGGTCGAACGGATACTGGGTCGGTTTCGCAGCCAGATCACGCGGGTCGAGGTGCACCTCACGGACGTCAACGCGGACAAGACCGTCGGCGCCGACAAGCGATGCCTGATGGAGGCGCGGCCCGCGGGTCGCCAGCCGGTGGCAGTGACGCATCAGGCGCCCACGCTCGAGGAGGCCTATGTCGGCGCCACCCGGAAGCTTCGTGCCGTGCTCGATGCCACCTTCGGTCGGCTGAACGCGCGGAAGGGGGCAGACTCGATCCGGGACATGCCGCCAGGGGAGCCTTGACCGCATGGGGGGATCGCGGCGCGCCTCTGGTGGGCGTCGCGCGGCGCGGCACTGGTCCGGATTGGACCGGAGCGTGGCGTCGGCCCCTGGGGGCGGACGATGGGGCCGGAGTGATCCTGGGTTGACGCGGTCGCGGAACAGGGCTGGCGGACTGCGCTCCGGGCGTCGGTGTCACTCGGGCTGATCCGCCTGGCACGGCTCCTGATCGTGGGGTCGCTGCCAAGCCGCGCGACCGCCGGGGTCGCTTCGGCTGCGTGTGCCGGAGGCATCGGCGGCATCGCCTCAGGCGCATTCCCCACCGGAGGACTGCGGATTGGCCGGCGGACGCAGTCGCAACGCGCGGTCCGAGCGGTGCGGGGTCGTGTGCTCGCCCGCAATCTCGTCCATCGGCGGAACGACCGCGACCGATCCCGCTGGCGGTCCAGCAGCGTCGATCATGCGCGCTCCGACGGGTCCGGTCGTGGGATTGACCTCGCCGCTGTCGCGCGCGCTCGCGATCACGCCAAGGCGAGCAGGCCGCCAGGGCGGCACGCTCTAGTCGAGCGCGGCCCAGCACGCGACCCGATGCGTGCCGGTCTGCGGCGCCAGCACGGGATCGCGCGCTTCGCACATCTCCATGCGCAGCGGGCAGCGCGGCGCAAAGCGGCAGCCGGGCGGAATCTCCGCGGCGTTCGGCACGTCCCCGCCGAGCGGCGCCTCCGGCAGGGCCCCCGGCCGCGGCGGCAGCACCGCCGCGACCAGCGCACGGGTATAGGGATGGCGTGGGGCGGCGAAGATCCGCTCCACCGTCCCCTCTTCGACGATCCGCCCGAGATACATCACCGCGACGCGATCGCAGACTTGCCGCACCACCGCGAGGTTGTGCGAGATGAACAGATAGGTGAGGCCCAGCCGCGCACGCAGCTCGCCCAGGAAGTCGAGGATCTGCGCCTGCACCGAGACGTCGAGCGCGCTGGTCGGCTCGTCCAGCACCACGAGCTTCGGCTCGAGCGCGAGCGCGCGCGCGATGCACACGCGCTGCTTCTGCCCGCCCGACAGCTCGTGAGGGAAGCGCCAGAGGAAGGTCTCCGGCAGCCCGACCTGCACCAGCAGCGCGGCGACCCGCGCGCGCAGCGCGACACCCGAGGCGATCCCCTGCACCACCAGCGGCTCGGCCACCGACTGGAACACCGTCCGCCGGGGGTTGAGCGCGGCGTGCGGGTTCTGGAAGATGATCTGCATGTCGCGCCGGAGCGGGCGCAGCGCGCTGTCGGTGAGGCCGGTGATCTCGCGCCCCGCAAACCGGATGGTCCCGGCCGTCGGTGCGATCAGCCCCATCACCAGCCGCGCCACGGTGGACTTGCCGCAGCCGGACTCGCCGACCAGGCCGAGCGCCTGGCCCTGATGCAGTGCAAGGTCGATGCCGTCCACCGCGCGCAG
>NZ_JBHYDW010000204.1:0-5734 GCF_051860475.1 Elioraea sp.
ATCATCTGCAGCGCGTCATCGCCGCCGCCCTCGGCCAGGGCTTCCAGCATCACGTCCCACAGCCCGCTCGCCGTCCAGCGACGATACTGCCGGTGCACCGAGTTCCAGTTGCCGAGTTCGCACGGCAGATCGCGCCAGGGCGCGCCGGTGCGCGCGATCCAGAAAATCGCGTCCAGCACTCGACGGTGGTCAACAGGCGGGCGACCGCGTCGGGGGCCGGTCTCGATCACGAACGGCGCGAAGAACGCCCACTCCTCGTCACTCAGCAAGCCTCGGATCACCGCTGATCTCCTGCATGAAGATCAGCCTCGAATCACACTCAGCCGCGTCGGGGGAATCCCCCTCGTGAACTTTGTCCACGCGGCCTAGTGTACGGCGCGATGGTGGAAAGCCTGCGCGCGTAGCGGCGGTTGCCCTCACCCGGTCCCTCTCCCAGGTCAGTGGGAGAGGGCCAGCGTGAGGGTCGCTGCGATGATCAGACGATGACGCCATAAAGGCGCGAAGCCGCCTCGTTCGACACCAGCCCATCCGCGACGTCCCGCTTCACCAGCGCCGGGTCGCGGTCGCGCGGGTTGCCCATGCCGCCGCCGCCTGGAAGGTGCAGCACCAGCCGTCGGCCCTCGGGAATGGTCTGGAACCCCTTCGTCCGCAGCACCGTGCCGTCGTCGAGCAGCACCGCACCGGATGCGCCATTGCCGCCGCCGAACCGTCCCTTCGGCGCGTTCGCGACCCGGTCGAAGATCGCGTTCACCGCGAACTCGGCATCGCCCTTGGTGCCGATCACCATGATCTGGCCGGCCCCGCCGCGCGTCCTGCCCGCGCCGGCGCTGTCCGGGCGCAGCTCCTTGGTCCAGAAGATCACCGGGGCGACGTTCTCGGTCGCCTCCACCGGCATGGTGCGCACGCCGGAGGGGAAGGCGATGCCGGAGAGCCCGTCACGGGTCGCGCGCGCGCCGGTGCCGCCGGAGTTGAAGCTGATGATCTCGAAGTCGGGCAGCTTCGCCTTCTGCCCCGACACCTGCGACCCGCCGCGCAGCGGCGGGTTCCACAGGCACGACGAGCCTTCCGCCGCGACGCGCTCCGGCACCGCCTGGGTAAGGCAGCCCATCATCAGGTCAGGCAGCAACTGGCCGATCACGTGGCGCACGCTGACGGGGTAGGGACGCGGCGCGTTGAGGATGCAGCCCTCGGGAATGGCGATGCGGAAGGGCTGGAGCGATGCCCAGTTGTTCGGGATCTCGGGCGCGACGACGACCTTGAGTCCGAAGCACGTATAGGCGCGGCAATAGGCGGGCGGCACGTTGATGCCGCGCGTCGACAGCCCCGAGGTGCCGGCGTAGTCCACGTCGATGGTGGCGTCGTGCACCGTCAGCTTGGCGTGCAGCGTGACCGGGGCCTCGTAGCCGTCGGAGCGGATCTCGGCTTCCCAGGTGCCGCGCGGCAGGCGCGCGATCTCCGCTTCGGTCGCGCGCAGGGACGCCTCGAAGATCGCCTCGGCCAGCGGGTCGAGGCTCTCCATGCCGAACTCGTCCATCATCTCGATCAGACGCTTCGCCCCGGCATCGTTGCAGGCGCACAGCGAATAGACGTCCCCCTCGAGCTCGACCGGCGTGCGGCTGCCCGCGCGCAGGAAGTCGAAGAAGGTCTCGTTCGCCTCTCCCCGGTCGAAGCACTTGACGATCGGGATGTAGAGCCCCTCCTCGAACACCGACCGTCCCTCGGGGCCCATGCCGAGCCCGCCGATGTCGATGATGTGCGCGGTGTTGGCGAACAGTCCGACGATGCGCCCGTCCTTGAACGCGGGCGTGACGACGGTGAGGTCGTGCAGGTGCCCGGTGCCGAGCCAGGGATCGTTGGTGATGTAGTGATCGCCGGGCTGCATCGTCTCGGCTGGAAACTTCTTCAGGAAGTGGCCGACCGATTCCATCATCGAGTTCACATGACCCGGCGTTCCGGTCACGGCCTGGGCGAGCATCCTGCCCTTGAGGTCGAAGATGCCGGCGGAGAGGTCGCCCGCCTCGCGCACGGTCGTCGAGAACGCCGTGCGGATCATCGTCTGCGCCTGCTCCTCGACCACGGCGATCAGGCGATTCCACATGATCTGCGTCTGGATCTTCGCGAGCGCGGCACTGGCGGGCGTCGCGGGGGCCATGTCGGTCATCGGTCGAACTCCCTCAGCCCTGGCTCAGCCGAATGTAGCCGAACCCGTCGATCTCCGCGCGCCAGCCGGGCCCGACCAGCGTGGAGGTCTCGTCCTCGGCGACGATCGCGGGGCCGTCGAGCGTCACGCCGGGCGTGAGCGAGGCGCGGTCGTAGATCGCCCACTCGGACACGCTGCCCGTGGTGGTGTCGCGCACCGCCTGGCTGCGCGCAGGCGCCGCCGTTGCGCGCGCCGGTGCAGCCTTCGTCGCCGCGACCGGTTGCGGCACGGTCGCGACCGTCACCGCGAAGGACAGGATCTCGACATCCGAGCCCGGCACCGGCCGGTCGTAGAACGCGGCATAGAGCCGGTCGTACTCGGCGCGGATGGCAGCGACATCCGTCTCGGTCAGAACCCGCGCGGGGATCGGAACGGCGATCTCGTGGCCCTGCCCGACATAGCGCATGTAGCCGAGCCGGTGCTCCTCGGTCGCCTGCCCGGCCGCGCCAAGCGACACGATTGCGGCCGCTTCCGCCTGCATCTCGCAGAGCAGCGCGTTCACCGCGGCGAGATCGAAGCTCGCGAAGCGCTGGTAGAGGCTCTTCACCACCTCATAGGCGACGGGCGCGCGCAGGAAGCCGATCGCGCTGCCTACGCCGGCGCCGGACGGCACCAGCACGCGCCGGATGCCGATCTTCTCGGCGACGCGATAGGCATGCACCGGCCCACCGCCGCCGAAGGCGATCAGCGTGCGGCCTTCGAGGTTCTTGCCGGACTCGATCGCATGCACGCGCGCCGCGTTCGCCATGTTCTCGTCCACCATCTCGACCACGCCGAGTGCTGCCATCGGCGGATCGAGGCCGAGACGATCGCCCACATGCTCAACCAGCGCTTGCCGGGCCGCCTCGGGATGCAGGGCGAGCTTGCCGCCGGCGAAATGCGTCGGGTCGTAGCGACCGAGCACGAGATTCGCGTCCGTCACCGCGGGCTTGTCGCCGCCGCGTCCGTAGCAGGCCGGTCCTGGATCGGCGCCCGCGCTCTCGGGTCCGACGGCGATCCGGCCCAGCGCATCGACATGCGCGATCGAACCGCCACCCGCGCCGATCTCCACCATCTCGAGCACGGGGATGCGCAAGGGCAGGCCGGAGCCCTTCCTGAACCGGCCAACACGCGCGACCTCGAAGGTGCGTGACGTCTGCGGCCGGTAGTCGTCGATCAGGCAGACCTTCGCGGTGGTGCCGCCCATGTCGTAGGAGAGCACATCCGCGATGCCGCATTCGCGCGCGATCGTGGCGGCGAAGATCGCCCCGCCCGCGGGCCCGCTCTCGACCAGGCGGATCGGGAACCGGCACGCCGTCTCGACCGTGGTGAGCCCACCACCCGAGAGCATCATGAACAGCGGCGCGGTAATGCCGAGCTCGCGCAAGCCGCTCTCCAGCCGCGTCAGGTAGCGGCTCATCAGCGGCTGCACATAGGCATTGGCGACCGTGGTGGAGAACCGCTCCCACTCGCGCATCTCCGGCGACACCTCGGAGGAGAGGCTGATCGGAACGTCCGACAGTTCCTCGGCGAGGATCTCGCGCGCGCGGCGCTCATGCGCGGGATTGACGAAGGCGTGTAGGAAGCCGATCGCGATCGCCTCCACCCCTTCCGCCTTCAGCGTCGGCACCAGCGCGCGCAAGCCGGCCTCGTCGAGCGGGCGCAGCGCATGCCCTTCGTTGTCGAGCCGTTCGCCGACCGGCAGGCGCAACCGGCGCGGCACCAGCGGCTCGGGTAGCACGATCTGCAGGTCGTACTGGTCGAAGCGCGCCTCGTTGCCGAGCGCCAGCACGTCGCGGAAGCCCTCGGTGGTGATCAGCGCGGTCTTCGCCCCCTTGCGCTCGATCAGCGCGTTGGTGGCGAGCGTGGTGCCGTGGATGACGATCGAGAGGTCGGATGGGGCGAGTCCGGCTTCGGCGAGGATCGCGCGCACGCCCTCCATCACGCCCTGCTCGGGCGCAGCCTGTGTGGTCAGCACCTTGGTCGTCCAGCGCCGCGCGCCGTTCTCCAGCGCGAGGTCGGTGAAGGTGCCGCCAATATCGACGGCGAGACGCGCGCTCACGACGACGCCTCTGCCATCCAGCGCTGCAACACCGCGGCGGCTTGCGCGAAATCCTCCATCCGCATGTCCTCGTCGGGATTGTGGCTGCCGTTCTGGTTGCGCACGAAGATCATCCCGGCGGGGATGCCGGCAGCGGCGAAGGCCGCCGCGTCATGCCCGCCGCCCGAGGGCATCATCTTGTGCATAATGCCGAGATCGCGAGCGGCCTTCGCCAACCCCTCGCGCACACCGGCATCCAACAGCCCCGGCTGCGAGCCGCGCTCGGCTCCGAGCTCGAAGCGCACGCCGCGGCGCGCCTCGATCTCCGGCACCATCCGATGCAGTGCCGCCATCAGCGCATCGCAGTTCGCCATCTCGACGCTGCGGATGTCGAGCTGGAACTCCGCCTCGCCGGGGATCTTGGTGAAGCCCGCGTCCTCCGTGGTCGCGAGCACGCAGAAGGTGCAGACCATCTCGCGCCCCATCGCATCCAGCCGCGCCCATTCCTCGTCGAGCCGGTAGGCGAGTTCCGCAAGCGCGATCGCCGCGTCGTGGCGGTACTTGCGCGGGGTCGCCCCCGAGTGGTCGTACTTGCCCAGCACGCGGGCCGCGCGCAGCCGGCGCGAGCCGGGGATGCCGGTGACGATGCCGACGGGAATCCCCTCGACGTCCAGCACCGGCCCCTGCTCGATGTGCAGCTCGACGAAGGCGGCGACGGTCTCGCGCGTCAGGCTCGCACGGCCGGCGCGCGCGGCCTCTGGATCGAAACCCTCCTCGGCCATGTGCTCGGCGAGCGTCCGCCCGCTGTCCTGGCGCCGAACCTCCAGCTCCTCCGGTGCGAGCCGGCCGAGCGCGCCGCGGCTGCCGGGATAGGAGGTCGGGAACCACGATCCCGCCTCCTCGGCGCGGATCGCCATCACGGTGACGTCGCGGCCCGGCGTGAACCCGGCACGCGCCATTCCGGCGACGGCGGCGAGCCCGGCGACCACCCCGGCCGCCCCGTCGTAGTTGCCGCCGCGCGTCACGCTGTCGAGGTGGCTGCCGACGATCACCCGCGGCGCGGCGCGATCCGCACCGGGCAGGGTGAGGAACCGGTTGCCCATGTGGTCGGTCGCAATGTCGAGCCCGAGCGTCGCCGCTTCGGCGAGCACGATCTCATGCGCGATCCGCTCACCCGGGCCATAGGCCTCGCGCGTGATGCCCACGCCGTCATGGGTGCGCGCGCGCAACGCCTCGAACACGCGCGCCGCCAGATCGACGTCCGGCGTCAGATTGGCAAGCATCTCAGCCCTCGTGGGTGGCAGCGACTGTCGTCAGGATGCGCGCGGCCTCGGCGAAGTCGGCGAGATCCATCGCCTCGTCGGGGTTGTGGCTGCCGTTCTGGTTGCGGATGAACAGCATCGCCGCCGGCACGCCGGCGTCGTGGAAGGCGAGCGCGTCGTGGCCGCCGCCTGAGGGCATCTCGTGCACCGCGATGCCGCGCGCGCGTGCTGCCGCGCGCAGCCGGTCCAGCA
>NZ_JBHYDW010000205.1:0-5637 GCF_051860475.1 Elioraea sp.
AGAGCGGCGTGATCGCGATCGCGCTCCTGCTGGTCGTGGTGGCGGCTTCGCTCGCGCGCGGGCGGATCGGCCTCGCCTATCAGCGCTGGCGCGCCCTGCATGCGGCGCTGGGGCTGGCGGCGGCGGCCTTCGCCGTCCATCACGCGCTGCGCGTCGGGCTCTACAGCGAGTCCGCGCCGCTGCGGGGGTTCTGGCTCGGCGGGCTCGCGCTCGCGGCCTTCGCCCTGGTCTGGACCTGGGCGATCAAGCCGGTCCGCGACGCGCGCGCCGGCTGGCGTGTTGCGTCCGTCGCGCCGCTCGGCCCGGACTACTGGGAGGTGGTGCTCGACCGGCCGTCGCGCGAACCGCTCGCCTTCACCGCCGGGCAGTTCGCCTGGCTCGCCTTTGGCCGCCGCGCGCCGTGGGACGACAACCCGTTCTCGATCGCCTCCGCGCCCGGCGATCCGCGCCTCGCTTTCGTCATCCGCGAGGCCGGCGACCTGACGCGCACGATCGGCTCGCTGCCGCTCGGCTCAGCCGTGCGCGTCGATGCGCCGCACGGCGCCTTCGTGCTCGACAAGCGCGACCGGCGCGCGGTGCTGCTGATTGCCGGCGGGGCGGGGATCGCGCCGATCCTGTCGCTCTGGCGCGATCTCGCCGCGCGGCCCGATGCCGGCGAGGTGCGGCTCGTCTACGGCGCCTGGACGGCAGAGCGGCTGCTCTACCGCGACGAGCTCGCGCGCACCGCGGCCGAGACGGGCTTCGGCCTGTTCCTGCGCGTGGACGAAGGGCCGCTCTGCGCCGGCGCGACCCGCGGCATCCTCGACGCGTCGATCCTGCGTGAGGCGCTGGCGGGGCTCGATCCGAACGCCACCGTGGCGATGGTCTGCGGGCCCACGCCGATGATGCTGGCGGTCGCGGCGACGCTGGAGCGGCTCGGGCTGCCGCCCGACGCGATCCGCTACGAGCGGTTCGACTATGACTGAGCGCGCGCCGATGCCGCGCGTGGAGCGGCGGATGCGCACGGGCGTGCGCCTGCTGCTCGGCGCGATCTGGCTCGCGGTCGCGTTGTTCGCGCTGCGCGCGCTGGTGCTGTAGCGCTCAGCGCCGCACGTGGTTCGTCTCCAGCCAGGCGATGATGGCGGCGCGCTTGGCGTCATCCTCGGCGGAGTGGGTCTTGAGGAAGTCATCGAGCGCGGCCTGCCGATCGGCCTGCGGGAGATCGACGAAGCGGCGCATGAAGCGCGCAGGCGTTCGGTGGCAGGAGGCGCAGGCCTCCTGGTAGGCGGTCTCGCCCAGATCGGTCGCGCGCGGCTGCTGGCCCATCGCGCGCGTCGGCACAGGCGTGAGCATCGAGACGGCAAGCAGGGCGACGACCGCAGCGCGCATGGGCTTCCTCCCTCCAGCGTTTGGCGTCAGTCTGCCGGCGCCTTCCACGCCGATCGTTGACCGAGGTCAAGTGACACTCCTGCCCGCCCTGCCGTTTCGCCTCCATCTCCATGCCGCGAACGGACACGCCGGCACACCGGTGCTCGACGACGCCGGGTTCCGCGCCGCGCGCGACGCGATCACCTCCTGGCCGAGATATGCGCCGACGCCGCTGCACGACCTGCCGGGGCTTGCGCGCGCGCTCGGCGTCGGCGCGCTGCGCTGGAAGGACGAGGGCGGACGCTTCGGGCTCGGCAGCTTCAAGGCGCTGGGCGGCGCCTATGCGGTCGCGCGGCACCTGATCTGTACGCTCGCGACGCGGGGGATCGCGGCGACGGACGCCGAGCTCGCCGCCGGGCGCTTCGCGGCCGAGACGCGCGCCATCACCGTCGCCTGCGCGACCGACGGCAATCACGGCCGCTCGGTCGCCTGGGGCGCTGCGCGCTTCCACTGCCGCGCGGTGATCTATATCCACGAGACCGTCAGCGACGGCCGCGCGGCGGCGATCGCGCGGTTCGGCGCCGAGGTCCGCCGCGTGCCCGGCACCTATGACGATGCGGTGCGCCACGCCGCCGAGGATGCGGCAGTCAACGGGTGGACCGTGGTCTCCGACACCTCCTATCCCGGCTACACCGACATCCCGCGCGACGTTATGCAGGGCTATCGCGTGATGGCGGACGAGGCGTTCGCGCAATGGACCGGCCCGGCACCGACGCATCTGTTCGTGCAGGGCGGCGTGGGCGGTGTCGCCGCCGCGGTCGCCGCCCAGGCGGCGCTGCATTTCGGCAAAACCGCGCCGCGCCTCATCGTCGTCGAGCCCGACCGGTTCGACTGCCTCTGCCGCAGCGCCGTCGCGGGCAGGCCCACGCCCTCGCCGCCCGGCCCCGACACGATCATGGCCGGGCTCGCCTGTGGCGAAGTCTCGATCCTGGCCTTCGACGAGCTGCTGCACCGCGCCGACGCGTTCATGGCGGTGCCCGACGAGGCGGTCGCGCCGGCGATGCGGGCGCTGGCGCGCGGCGTGGACGGCGATCCCGCGGTGGTCGCCGGCGAGAGCGCGGTCGCCGGGCTGATCGGACTCGCGCTCGCGCGACGCGACGCGGGCTCTGCCGCCGCGCTCGGGCTCGACGGAGCGGCGCGCGTCCTGCTGTTCGGCACCGAGGGCGCGACCGATCCCGAGCTTTACGCCCGCCTCGTCGGCGCGGCGGCCTGACCGGACCCGCCCAACCCCGAGAACCGGAGGACCCGATGCCCGTTCCCGACACGATGCGCCACGTCGCCTGCGAGGGCCACGGCGGGCCGGAGGTGATGCGCGTCGTCACCGGCCCGGTGCCGCAACCGGGCCCGGGCGAGCTGCTGATCGAGGTGCACGCCGCCGGCGTGAACCGGCCCGACATCCAGCAGCGCCGCGGCGCGTACCCGCCGCCCGCCGGCGCCTCGCCGATCCTCGGGCTGGAGGCGGCCGGCACCGTCGCGGCAATCGGCGAGGGGGTCGAGGGATGGAGCATCGGCGATCCGGTCTCGGCGCTCTGCAACGGCGGCGGCTACGCGGAGTACGTCGCCGTGCCGGCGCCGCAATGCCTGACGCCGCCCGAAGGCTACGACCACCTGCGCGCCGCCGCCCTGCCCGAGACCTACTTCACGGTCTGGGCCAATCTGTTCCAGCGCGGCGGGCTCGCGAAGGGCGAGGCCGTGCTGATCCACGGCGGCTCCTCGGGCATCGGCACCACCGCCATCCAGCTTGCGCGCGAGTTCGGCGCGCGCGTGTTCGCCACCGCCGGCAACGTGGACAAGTGCACCGCGTGCCTGCGCCTCGGCGCGGAGGCGGCGATCGACTACAACGCGCAAGACTTCGTCGAGGAGGTGAAGCGGCTGACCGACGGCCGCGGCGTCGACGTGGTGCTCGACATGGTCGGTGGCGACTACATCGCGCGCAACCTGCGCTGCCTCGCGCTCGACGGGCGGCTGATCCAGATCGCGTTCCTGCAGGGCTCGAAGGTCCGCGACTTCGATTTGCTGCCGGTGATGACGAAGCGGTTGACCGTCACCGGCAGCACCATGCGCCCGCGCACCACCGCCCAGAAGGGCGCGATCGCGGCGGAACTGCGCGAGCGGGTCTGGCCGGTGCTCGCGGCGGGGCGCTGCGGCCCGGTGATCTACGGCACCTATGCCCTCGACGAGGTCGTTGAGGCGCACAGGCTGATGGAATCGAGCGCGCATATCGGCAAGATCATGCTGACGGTGCGCTGATCCAGGGCGCGCTGGCGCGCGCGCTGTGATCCCGCTCACTCGGTCGGTCGTCCCGCCGTCGCATCCTTGACCCGGGCGCCACGCCGGCGCAGGCCGAGGGACCACGGCGATGCGGAAGGACTCCAAGGTGATGGTACCCGGCAGCACGCCGGCCAGCACCCGGCTTGCGATCGATCTGGAGGCGATCGTGAAGGAGGCCGCCGCGCGCCTCTCGGCCGCAGACCGCGCGCAGCTGATCGCCAGCCAGGAGGACGAGACGGCGGAGCGCACCGCCGCCGGCGCCAAGCTCGACTCGGCCGTGACGGCGGCGCTGCGGCAGCTGAGCCCCGGCAATGGCTGGATCGTGTTCGCCAACCGTCAGGTGCGGAGCTTCCCGGGCATGGACGCGGCGACCTCAGCGAAGGCGATCGAGGAGTTCGTCCGCAATGACGGGCTCTGGTGGTGCGAGGACGAGCTCAGGCACCTGTTCGTGAATCGCAACAGTGGACGCAAGCGGCTGATCGGCGCGATGCGCCCGGATCTCGTGATCCAGGATCCGACCGAGCTGCTGACCATCTGGGATCTCACCTCGACCGAGCAGACCCGCCACCTCGCCAAGACGCTGCTGTATGCGCAGATCTTCGCGCGCGGCCGGCACCTCTGCCAGATCGGCGAGACGCACTGGACGGGGCTCGACTTCACATAGCCCGGCCGCGATGCGCTGCCCCTCCGCCGGGGCAGCGTCGCGCCGTTAACCAGCGCTTGACGCATTGCCGCTCACCATTGCCGACGGGCCCTCAGGGCATCTCGTTGGAAGGATCGGACATGCCTGCGCTTTCTGCTGTCGCGACGGACCGGCCGGCCCCGGGTTTCGCGATCGCGTTCCAGCCGATCGTCGACATCGCCGAACGCCGCATCGTCGCCCAGGAGGCGCTGGTGCGCGGCCTCGGCGGTGGCTCGGCCGCGAGCGTGCTCGCGCGCGCCGAAGGCGGCGAGCGCTTCGGCCTCGAGATCGCGATCGCCCGGCACGCGCTTGCGCGCGCCGTCGCGCTCGGCGTCGAGACCGACGTGCATGTGAACTTCTCCCCCGGCGTGCTGCTGCACACGCCCGATGTGCTGGCCGCGATTGTCGCGGTGGCCGAGGTTGAGCGTTTCCCGGTCGCGCAGCTGGTGCTCGAGGTGACGGAGGGCGAGAAGATCGATGATCCGCCGCGGCTTGCCAAGGTGGTCGAGGCCGCGCGCGCGCTCGGGCTCCGGATCGCCATCGACGATTTCGGCGCCGGCTACAACGGCCTCTCGCTGCTCGCCGAGGTGCAGCCCGACATCATCAAGATCGACATGACGCTGACGCGCGGCGTCGACCTGCACCGCGTGCGCCGCTCGATCGTCGCCGGGATCCTGCGCATGGTCGAGCAGATGCCGCTGCGCACGATCGCCGAAGGCGTGGAGTCGCTCGGCGAGCTCTCCTGCCTGCACGCGCTCGGCCTCACCGAAATGCAGGGCTTCCTGTTCGGTCACCCGGTCTACGAGCGCGCGACCACCGAGCTCGACCTGCCTCTGACCATCCGGGGCCTCACCGCCCCGCCGCCGCGGCCCGCGCTCCGGCTCGCGGCCGAGCGGGCGAACTGATCGGCCTCAGCGCGCAGCGGCGACCGCCTCGCGCAGCCGTTCGATCGGTACCGCGCCGGGCAGCAGCGTCTCGCCCACCACGTAGGCGGGCGTGCCCTGGATGCCGAGCGTCTGCGCGAGTTCGAGGTTCGCGTTCAACCGGCGCGTGACTGTCTCACTGTTCATGTCGCGCAGCAGGCGCGCCGGGTCGAGCCCGGTCTCGGCCGCGAGCTGCAGCAGCGCCGCCTCGTCCGGCTCGCCCCGGAGCCGCATCAGTGCGTCGTGGAAGCGCGGGAACCCGCCCTGGGCATGCGCGGCGAGCGCGGCCCGCGCGGCGGTCACGCTGGCGGGGCCGAGGATCGGGATCTCCTTCACCACCACGCGCAGGCCGGG